>NZ_JBOFLP010000009.1:0-24488 GCF_051657925.1 Chroococcidiopsis sp. | reverse complement strand
GAATTGATAGCAAAATTATTATTGGCGAACACAATATTATTAGCTTAGAAACAGGCATCGAGCATCAAGATAAACTGCACCTGCAATCTCTGCCGACGCTAATGCGGTACACGTATCCCTATGGTGATGGCTTAATTGCCGTTTCTCAAGATACGATCGCCGACTTAGTTGAAACAATTAAAGTGCCACCGCGCATTCCGATGCGGGTCATTTTCAACCCCATCGACCTCGATCGCGTGCAACAACTAGCAAAAAAGCCAACCGATCACCCCTGGTTTCTGGACTCTGAAACACCAACCATCGTTACCGTAGCCCGTCTAGCCAAGCAAAAACAACTCGATGTATTGCTGCGTGCTTTTGCCCGCGTTGTCAAGATTCAGCCTGCCAGACTGTTGATTTTGGGTGAAGGACCCTTGCGATCGCAACTAGAAACCCTGTGCTACGAACTCCAAATCGAAGATTGCGTGGCGATGCCTGGATACGATCGCAACCCTTACAGATACATGTCTGCCTGTGACGTATTCGTACTTGCATCAGCTTGGGAAGGATGCTCGATCGCTTTGCAAGAAGCAATGGCTTGCGGTGCGGCTGTTGTCGTCAACGATGCCCCAGGTGGCTCGAAGGATCTGATCGAACATGGTCAGCACGGAATGATGGTGGCTGCTGGAGATTCAGAAGCACTGGCAACAGGAATTTTGCAAATCCTTAGCAACCCCAGCCTCAAGCAGCATTATCAAACCCAAGCACGTAAACGGGCGCGAGACTTTCAGTATCTAAAAATCGCTCAGCAATATTTAGATTTCTCTACTACTGGGTTAGTCCGCCAAGAGGTACTGTGTCGATGAAATTTCTATTATCTGCCTATGCTTGCGAACCAGGTCGAGGAACTGAACTAGGCGTGGGCTGGAACACAGTTCGAGAGATTGCCAAATACCATCAAGTTTGGGTACTAACTCGACCTGATGACGGTCGCGAGGCAATTGAGGCAGAGCTAGCCCGTCATCCAGTTCCCAACCTGCATTTTATTTATTTCACCTTGCCAATCTGGGGTAGCGGTTGGAAGTGGGGTAATGGAGCTTTCCAAATTCACTACTATCTTTGGCAGATTCAAGCTTATTTTGTTGCCCGTCAACTGCATCGTCAAATTTGCTTCGACTTAGTTCAGCACGTTACTTTCGTTAAGTACTCTAGTCCTAGTTTCCTCTCTCTGCTACCAGTTCCCTTCATCTGGGGTCCTGTGGGCGGCGGCGAAACTGCACCAAAGGCTTTTTGGCAAGACTTCAGATGGAGAGGCAAAGTCTACGAAAAACTGCGTGACTTCTCTCGTCGTTTAGGAGAACTCGATCCGTTTGCCCGCCTGACAGCCAGACGCTCTGTCTTAGCTTGGGCAACTACTGAGGATACAGCGCGGCAACTCTCTCAAATGGGAGCGAAAAACGTCAAAGTGCTTTCCCAAGTCGCTTTACTCCCAGAAGAAATCGCTTGTCTGAGTCAGAGTTACATTTCTAGCGATCGCCCAGTCAGGTTTATTTCTATTGGTAGATTGTTGCATTGGAAGGGGTTTCACCTGGGACTACGTGCCTTTGCTCAAGCAGATTTACCCTCTGATACCGAATATTGGATTGTGGGAGACGGACCCGAACGGAAACGGCTACAAATTCTCGCCCAAAAGTTAGGGATTATCTCTCAAGTCAAGTTTTGCCGTGAGATGCCTCGCGATCGCATCTGGCAAATGATGGCAGATGCACGAGCATTGGTTCATCCTAGTTTGCACGAATCTGGAGGATTTGTCTGCTTAGAAGCAATGGCAGCAGGTCGTCCGGTTGTCTGTCTCGATTTAGGTGGACCAGCGGTTCAGGTCACCGAGGCAACAGGTTTTAAAGTCCCCGCAATCGAACCTCAGCAAGCTGTCACAGGTATTGCTGATGCTATGTCTCGTCTGGCAAACGATGCTGAACTGAGTACCGAATTGGGCAAGGCAGGACAGAAGAGGGCAAACGAGCTGTTCAACTGGGCAAATAAGGGTCAGCAATTAGTTCAGTGCTACGACAACATTCTCGATCGACAAACGATTCCCCATGCGTATTCTCACAGTTCATAACTATTACCAACAACCAGGTGGTGAAGAACAAATCTTTGCTACTGAATCGGCTCTTTTAGAAACACGCGGTCATCAAGTACATCGCTACACGGTTCATAACGAGCGCGTTGAGGGAATGAATCCTCTGACTCTGGCGAAAAAAACAATCTGGAATAACGATGTATACCGCGACCTACGGGCGATCGTCCGCCAGGAACGACCGGAGGTCGCTCATTTCCACAACACTTTTCCTCTGATTTCCCCAGCCGCGTATCACGCCATGAAAGATGAGGGTGTACCAGTTGTCCAAACTTTGCACAACTATCGTCTCTTATGCCCAAATGCTCTGTTTTTTCGCGATGGCAAGATCTGCGAAGACTGTTTGGGGAAATGCGGTTCTATACCTGGTATCGTTCGCGGTTGCTACCGAGATAGTCAAACAGCGAGTGGAGTTGTCGCGGCAATGGTGAACTTGCACTCGATGATGTGTACTTGGACAAAAACAGTAAACGTATTCGTAGCGTATAGCCATTTCGCTTTGCAGAAATTCGTTCAAGGTGGCTTACCGGAGAAAAAAATTCTATTTAAAACTAATTTTCTACATCCCGCTCCCGCACCAGGAACAGGATGTGGTGGATATGCCATTTTTGTCGGGCGGCTTTCACCAGAAAAAGGTTTAGGGACGCTACTAGCTGCTTGGGAACAATTGGGCGGAAAAATCCCTTTGAAAATTGTTGGCGATGGACCGTTAGCACCTCAAGTTGTTGAGGCAACAAAGCGCGTACCAGGAGTGGAGTGGCTGGGACGCAGACCGTTGGAAGAAGTTTACGAGTTAATGGGAGAAGCTGCCTTGCTGATTTTTCCTTCTCAATGGTACGAAACTTTTGGCAGAGTTGCGATCGAGGCTTTTGCCAAGGGAACTCCTGTAGTAGCTTCAGCAATTGGTGCGATCGCCGAGTTAGTTACGCCTGGGCAAACCGGACTTCATTTTCTTCCAGGTAACACCCAAGACCTTGTAGAGCAAGTAGAGTGGGCTTTATCACATCCAGAAGAACTGATGCAGATGCGCCGAGCAGCTAGGGCTGAATTTGAGGCTAAGTACACTGCGGAGGAAAACTATCGCCGCATGATGGAAATTTATACATTAGCTCCTCATGTCTAACTTACACGTAGCAGTATACAGTGCGCTCTGGTGCTTGTATCTAGAGGTAGATCGATGAAAGTAGAGGCGGCGTGTCAGCAACAACGCAGGGGATTAATTAAAAGTTCCACAATTGTACTATTAGCATTTGCCACTGCTTTTTTTGCCCGCATCATCGAGGCATTAGGAGTACCCGCAGCAATTAATTTTTTACACTTTGCTACAGTTCCACTTGCCTGTGGTATTGCTCTTGTCAAAGCTCGCTCTAAAAGCCAGCGTCAGCTTACCATCGTCCAGGAAATTCTTTTAGGTCTATTAATATTTTTCATCTCAATCTGTGCTAGTGGGCTACTAAATAATGCTGGATTAATTAATGTAGTTCTAAATTATTTAATGCTGACCGAACCGTATTTACTTCTAGTGGCGATCGCCTGCATTCCCATGTCTTTAACTAGCACGGAAAAACTGCACTGTTGGTTAGTGCGTTTTGGCTTTATCAATCTCCTGCTTGCTTTGCTCCAGCGCTTTGTTCTCAACTTACATCTTCTGGAAGGTTTAGAAGACAATATTAAAGGAGTTTTTTTAAACCAAGGTTCTGGTCATGTTGTTGGTGCTTCAGTTTCATTAACATTTGGTACGTACTATTTATGTATTGCTAAAAACCGTCCGATTTGGCTGCGAATATCTGTATTTCTTGCTACTATCGTTCACGTATTAGTATCAGATGCCAAACAAGTTCTAGCAGTATTTTTAGTTGCTCTCGTACTTCTTTTTTGCACTAAATTAAAAGATATTACAGAATTTGTAAAATACTCGATTGGATCAATTTTAGCTGTATTTATCGCAGTTTGGTTGGCAAATAATGGGTTTCTCGCCTGGAGCGTCGATATGACTTTAGAGGGGATGAAGCTTAAACTAGTAGGATTCTCAATTATTCCTTCTTTCTATCATTCCCCGCTCAACCCTTTACTGGGGCTTGGTCCTGGTCACACGATCGGACGTTTAGGAGGATGGATGCTGCGTGATTATTGGGATCTGCTCTCACCTTTAGGGGCAACTCAACTTTCAGTAAGCGAAGCTGTATGGAGTGCGGTAGGAGCAAGCTGGTTTGGCGATAAATCTAGCATGTTTTCGCCATTTTTTGGTTGGGCAGGAATTTGGGGAGATTTGGGTTTTCTAGGGTTAGGAGCTTATTTTTATCTTGCGTTTCTTGTTTGGTGCAGGCTGTGTTCGGACGATATTTCTCGGTTTTTTCTCCTAACTATATTTGTTTTTGGGTTGATTTTCACTCAAATAGAAGAACCTGGCTATATGCTCTTTATGGCTACTCTTATCGGTCTGCAATGGCAAACCAATCGCTTGAGACGGATTTCATAACTTCTGTATCTTCAGAGTTTTGCGATCGAGCAATCTACGGGCTATTAAATAGAAGCAAATCTGCTACTATCGCTGGGTACCGATCGTACCATGACTGAGCAATTATTATTTTTTAATGAAGTTGCTGAACTACTATTGCTTGCCAGTGATTTTTGGTATAAATTTAGACATATAAATAATTTTCAGAGCAGGTCTCATCGATCCCACCGTATTTTGAGAAAACGTGTAGCAATTTCTCAAATCTATAGGTGCTATTATCTCTGTTGATTAATATTTAACAGATAATATTTATATTTTTGCGATCGCTTCTCTGGCTCATTTACCATGCAGATTGAATTTAATCAAATAAATCATGAGTCGTCAAAACAGTAGAAATAAAATCAATATTTTTCTAAAGTCTTTCTAGTAAAACTATAGTTCTGAGAAATTTGAAATCTTTCTTTTATCGTTGAAGGCGCAAATAATCAATGATTAGCGATGCTATAAATTACTTTCAAACTATACTGTCATTCATGGCAATGACTCAAGTGAAGAGTTCAGGGAAATGAGATTTGATACAACACATAAAGTAGAAGCAGTGGAGTTAATCCAACAAATAACATCGGATTTTCCCAGTCTAGCCATCACTCAATCGTTTCATACTCCAGTAAATAAATTGGAGTTAGAAGTTATTCCGGCTGAAATTCCTCAAATCAGAATTTGTGTTATCGGCTCACCAGTCACGGTAGCACCTTTCGATCGCCAAATAGAAATGATGATGGAGTGGGCTAGCAGTCGTGCTAGCCGATTTGTATGCGTGGCAAACGTCCATATGCTGACAGAAGCCTACTGGCATCCAGAATTTCATGCAGTGTTAGCTCGTGCAGATTTAGTCACTCCTGATGGCATGCCCTTAGTATGGATGATGAAACTAATGGGCGCGCAGCATCAGAATCGCGTTGCTGGGCTAGACATCATGTTATCTATTTGCCAACAGGCTCCCCAGCGTCAGATAAAAGTCTTTTTTCTTGGTTCGGAAGCCTCCATATTAGAACAGATGCGAAAGCGCTTAGAGTGTGACTTTCCCGCTTTAGAAATTGCCGGAATGGAGCCATTACCATTCCGTTCGCTTACAAAAGCAGAGGATGCGGCGGTCATTCAAAAAATTCATGATAGTGGAGCTGGAATTGTGTTAGTAGCTCTAGGATGTCCGAAGCAAGAATACTGGATGGATCGACATAAAGACAAAATTCATGCCGTCACGATTGGTGTAGGCGGAGTATTTCCAGTGTATGCAGGAATTCACAAACGCGCTCCCTTGTGGATGAGAAACTTTGGTTTGGAGTGGTTTTACAGATTAGTTCAAGAACCACGTAGACTCTGGAAAAGATATACTACCACCATGCCCCTGTTTATCTGGCTAGCTTTGAAGCAGCTATTAACTCAGGGAGCAGAGAGCAGGGAGTAGGGAAAAGAGAGCTTCAGGTGCAGAGGGGCTTCAGGTGCAGAGGAGCAGAGGAAGCAACTCAAAATTCACGCATTAATTCCGAATTCTGAATTCTGAATTCTCCCCACACCCCACACCCCACACCCTTTCTTCACTGACAACTGATAACTGATAACTGATAACTAGCCCCCTGCCCCTAATTTGTGGCAATCTGAGAGACAGATAGACTCATCTGATAATCTCGCTACAAAAATTCAGCCAACAGGTTATGCAGACTCTCCCTAACCCAGCTACAGTAAAATCTTCTTCTGGCGAACTTTCCACTGATACTACTATTCATCGCCGCCAGACTCGTCCGATTCAGGTAGGAAACGTCACGATTGGTGGTAGTCATCCAGTGGTGGTGCAATCCATGATCAACGAAGACACCCTGGATATAGACGGTTCCGTTGCTGCTATTCGTCGCCTACATGAAATTGGCTGCGAAATAGTCCGCGTAACCGTACCAAGTATGGCACACGCTCAAGCCTTAGCAGAAATCAAACAAAAGTTGTATGCCTCATACCAACCAGTCCCAATCGTGGCTGACGTGCATCATAATGGGATGAAAATTGCTTTGGAAGTTGCCAAGCACATCAATAAAGTGCGGATCAATCCTGGCTTGTACGTATTTGAAAAACCTAAATCCAATCGCACTGAGTACAGTCAAACAGAATTCGAGGAAATTGGAGACAAGATTCGCCAAACTTTGGAACCACTGGTAGTCTGCTTACGCGACCAGGGTAAAGCCATGCGGATTGGCGTGAATCACGGCTCCTTGGCAGAAAGAATGCTGTTTACCTACGGCGACACCCCAGAAGGAATGGTAGAATCAGCGCTGGAATTCATTCGGATTTGCGAATCGCTAGACTTTCGCAACTTAGTGATTTCTCTTAAAGCATCGCGAGTGCCCGTGATGATCGCTGCCAATCGCTTGATGGTTAAGCGTATGAATGAGCTAGGCATGGACTATCCTTTGCATCTAGGCGTGACGGAAGCTGGAGATGGCGAATACGGTCGAATCAAATCTACTGCTGGGATTGGGACGCTTTTAGCTGAAGGGATTGGCGATACCATCCGCGTATCGCTGACAGAAGCGCCAGAAAAAGAAATTCCCGTTTGTTACAGCATTCTGCAATCTTTAGGTTTGCGGAAAACAATGGTAGAGTACGTTGCCTGTCCTTCTTGCGGACGCACCCTCTTTAATTTAGAGGAAGTGTTGCATAAAGTTAGAGAGGCAACTAAGCACCTAACAGGTTTAGATATTGCCGTTATGGGTTGTATCGTCAATGGTCCAGGGGAAATGGCGGATGCGGACTACGGCTATGTAGGAAAGCAACCTGGTTACATTTCTCTCTATCGCGGTCGAGAAGAAATCAAGCGCGTTCCTGAAGATCGAGGAGTGGAAGAATTGATTAACTTAATTAAGGCAGACGATCGCTGGGTCGATCCGTAAGCAGCGACCAATGACCAGTGACCAGTTGACAAGGTTTGTCTGCTGCGGTCACTGGTCACTGTCAAAACTGGTCACTGTCTGAGTGCCCTGTGTTAAATTGGGCTTACTTGGTTTGCTTTGTTCTCCAGCTGTGCAGTGTCAATATGATCGGGAATAAGCGCGGAATTCTATTGGGTGCAACGGCAGTGATGCTCTCCACTGCCGCAGTTGCCAGTTTTAGCGATCGCTCTCAAACTCAAGCTTTCTTTCGTGAAAGTCCGAAAGAATTAGTCGATGAAGTTTGGCAAATTATCGATCGACAGTATGTGGACGGGACTTTCAACAAGGTCAATTGGCAAGCTGTGCGCAAAGAGTACTTGAGCCGCTCTTATGCCAATCGAGAGGATGCTTATAAAGCAGTCCGTCAAATGCTAGAAAAGCTCAAAGATCCATATACCCGATTTATGGACCCAGAAGAATTCAAGAATATGCAGGTAGATACTTCTGGAGAACTAACGGGAATTGGGATTCAGATCGCCCAAGACGAGAAAACAAAGCAACTAACTGTAATTGCCCCAATTGAAGATACACCTGCTTTCAGTGCTGGAATTCTTGCCAAGGATACAATCGTCAAAATCGATGGTAAAAGCACTAAGGGAATGGATGTGAATCAAGCAGTGTCTCTGATTCGGGGACAACCAGGTACAGAGGTACAAATCACAATTTTGCGCAACGGACAGCAGAAAGATTTTCGGATAAAACGGGCGCGAATTGAAATTCATCCAGTGCGTTACAGCTACCAAAATAATCCAGCAGGTGGTGTGGGATATATTCGCTTGAATCAATTTAGTGCCAATGCTGCCACGGAAATGCGCGATGCGATTCAAGATTTAGAAAAGAAGCAGGTATCTGGTTACATTTTGGATTTACGTAATAATCCTGGTGGTTTGTTACTGGCTAGTGTAGAAATTGCTCAAATGTGGCTGGAAGACGGAGTCATCGTTTCAACCAAGAACCGACAAGGAAAACAAGATATTGAAAGGTCTAATCACCGACCGTTAACAAATAAGCCTCTAGTCGTGCTAGTGAATGATGGCTCGGCAAGTGCTAGTGAAATTTTGTCTGGCGCTCTACAGGATAATAAGCGAGCGGTTTTAGTGGGAGAAAAAACATTTGGTAAAGGTTTGGTGCAATCGGTACGTAGCTTGGGAGATGGTTCTGGGTTAGCTGTAACGATCGCCAAGTACTTTACCCCTAACGGGCGCGATATCAATAAGTCGGGGATTGCGCCTAACGTAGTAGTATCGCTGACGGATAAACAGAAACAGGCGTTGTTCCTACAAAATCGCGACAAGGTTGGCACGCCTTCAGATCCGCAGTATGCGAAAGCATTAGACATATTACAAAAGCAGATTGCGGCTAAGGGGAACTCTGCGACAAGGTAAAGCCAAAAGTCAAAAGTCGAAAGTCAAAAGTCAAAATTTACTTCTTGCCTCTCGCCTCTCAACAGCAATCAATTATCCGTTACCAATTCAAAATCTAAAATCTAAAATCCAACATTTTCTCCCCCTAAATCCTTACACGGGTTGGCATTTTCCGGCGCGAATTAGTCCAACGCGACGGGCGATCGCTTCTGCTTGAGATGGAAACGGTCCCCAACGTTTCCTGGCTTCTGGATCTGGCTCTACATTCACCTGCTCGTCAGAGACAATTGAGCAGTGACCGTCAGAAAGCTTAACGACATACCAGGTTTGTGAATTTATCATAGGTTAAGGCGCTGAGCGTTGTTTGGTTCAGTATCCTAATTTTAAGCTTTCCACAGACATTGGCATTTTAAGAAAGGCAGAAGAGAAAGTCATTAAGCTATCGCTTGTAGGATTTCCTTCCGCCCTCTGCCTCCCTACTTCTGCTTTCTTCTTAGCATCAACGGCTGCCGTTACTGTTACTGCCAGTTGCCAAAACTCGCTCTGCTAACTTGTCAGGAACTTCTTGCAAGTGATGGTATTGCCACTGGAAAGAACCAACACCTAGAGTTAGCGATCGCAACTCGACAATGAAGTTCTGCATCTCGGCTTGGGGTAAGTAAGCAATCAGCTTGTCCCAACCAGACCAATCAGATCTTCCTTCATAGCCTAGAATTTGTCCCCTTCGTCCGCTCACCAGTTGCATTACCTTGGAAGTGAATTCGCTAGGCGTATTGACTTCAATTGAGGCGATCGGCTCTAATAGCGTTGGTTCGCACTGAGTCATTCCCGTTTGCATAGCTAGCCGTGCCGCTTGTTTGAATGCTTGCTCGGAGCTATCAACTGTATGATAAGAGCCGTTGGTCAGGGTGACGGCAACATCAACTACGGGGAAGCCTAAGGGACCGTGTACCAAAAACTCCCTCACGCCGACTTCCACGCCAGGAATATATTGCTTCGGGACAACGCCACCTACAATCTTTTCGCTAAAATTAAAGCCTTCTCCACGCCCAAGCGGTTTAATATCCAGGTAAACGTCGCCAAACTGCCCGTGTCCTCCTGACTGGTGCTTGTAGCGCCCGTGAACTGAGGCAGCAGGCTTGCGAATGGTTTCTTTATAGGGGACTTGTGGTAAGTGAGTCCCCATCGGCAAGTTATACTTCCGGCGCAGGCGATCGAGAGCAACTTGCAAGTGAATTTCACCTTGTCCCCACAGGATCACTTCGTGGGTATCGCCGTGTTGTTCCCACATTAAAGATGGGTCTTCTTCTAACAGTTTAGTCAGCGCCGCACTCAATTTGACTTCGTCGTTGCGTTTTTCTGGGGCGATCGCCAAGGCATAAACTGGTTTGAGTATTTCTGCTTTAGGTAGTTCCTTAACTTGCCCATTTGCGGACAGAGTATCGCCAGTTTTCACGCCATCCAAGCGGCTGAGGGCAACAATTTCACCAGCTTCAGCTTCATTTGTCGAGGTCTGTTGCTGTCCTAGTAGCCGATAAATCCCGCCAGCGCGAGTACCATTCAACACGATGCCATCGGTTAACTTACCCTGCCATACCCGTACTAGGGAAAGTTTGCCTCCTTGGGGCGTGTAATAGGTTTTCAATACTTGGGCTATGGGAGTTTCAGCAGTAGCGCCAAGCCCTCGTCGTTGAGCAGTGTCTTGTGGTTCAGGTGCTTCTCGTAACAGTGCTTCTAAAAGCGGTCTAACTCCAAAATCTCGGTCTGCAACTCCACAAAATACTGGAACGACTAAATCTGCCCCTAGTTCTAATTTCAAGTCTTGCAGAATTTCTTCTTGAGGCGGCTCGATTTCTTCTAAAAGTTCTTCCAATAAATGGTCGTCAAAGTTGGCTAATTCTTCCAACATTTCCGCTCTAGCTGCCTGTTCCTGTGCCTTTAAAGATGCTGGCAATGGAATCGGATCGGCTGGTGCGCCAGAGTGGTATTGATATGCTTGTTCGCTGACTAGATCGATAAATCCAGTTAGCTGTTCGTCTTGAATAATGGGATATTGATGCGGTACGAGCGGACGCTTGGAAACAGCTTTAAGGGCGTGCAACATATCCATGAAATTGTTGCTAACCCGATCCATTTTGTTAATAAATACGAGATGGGGAATTTCCCAATCGTCAAGAAATTTAAATAAAGGAGCGAGGGTAAGTACCTTCTGACGCAGACCATTTTCATTGTTATCATTTGCTGGTTCGCAAACAACAACTGCTGCATCTACACCCATAAGAGCGTTATATGTCTCTTGGGCAAATTCGACTGAACCCGGACAGTCAACAAATGTGAAGCGGACACCTTCATACTCCGTACTAGCGGCACTCACTTCTACACTCATTTGGCGATCGCGCGCTTCCGCTGCACTGTCTCCTACGGTGTTACCGTCGCGGATGCTACCTTTACGAGTAATAGCTCCTGTGACGGATAACAAACTTTCGAGCAAAGTTGTTTTTCCGCTCAAATAGGGACCGACAATTGCAACATTGCGCGTACTCGCTCTGACATTTTCATTCATACAACCTCCTACGCGGATTCTTTTATGAGAAGCCGCACGATCGTGAGTAGACAATGGATAATGTTGTAGAGAATTATCCCGTCTTTAATCCGACCTTATCTTGTCTTTAATCGTAAGAATGAAAATTGTAGTTTCTCGTAAGAATTAGCTAAATTAAAGTTAATTAGATTTAACTTTTATGCAGATATTTGGAGTTTTATCAAGCGGGGAGTGGTAATTGGTAGTTGGTAGTTGGTAGTTGGCAAGAGACAACAGATAGGAAGTCTTTCTCCCTCAGCAACCTTGCGCTCTCTTCTTCCCCTAACCCCTAACCTCTAATTCCTAACCCCTCTCATCAGGCTTTGCAAGCAAGCATTAAGTAACTCCCAATTCAAAGAGTTATATTTTGTCTGCCCTTCCTTGCGAATATCGAGCAACCCTGCTTCCGCTAGAGTTTTAGAGTGGTGGCAGAAGAGGGCAAGGCTAATACTTAATTTTTGAGCGATCTCCGTACCGCTCAATTCTCCAGCATGGGCGAGTAACTCTACAATTTTCAATCTGGTCGGGTCGGCAAGGGCTGCAAAGATTTTTGCCCGACGACAGCTATCGTCAACTTCAGCTACAGGTAGGGACACGAGCTTTTCTGAATTAGTCTCTTTCATGGTCGTTCGTCCGCGATCGCGCTACTTGTCAAATAGTTAAATAGCTACTTGACTTTTTAATTTGTATTGTCTAACATAATAGTCAAGTGGTTGTTTAACTACTTAAATTTTAACCTACGGTTGGCGATCGGTAATAGGTAGTTGGTAGTTACCTTTTGCTTGTGCTAATCCGGTTTTGATGAAGAAGGAGACTTGTAGGTATGACAGATCGTGTCAAGCCGTTGACTCTCACTGCTGAGAACTTTCAAACAGAGGTCATTGAGAGTAAAGCACCAGTGCTAGTAGATGTTTGGGCAGTCTGGTGCGGACCTTGTAGGGTGGTTAACCCGATTGTGGAAGAGATTGCTGCCAATTTTGCCGGACGCGCCACAGTAGGCAAACTGAATGTTGACGAGTACGGAGAAATTGCTTCTCGATATAGGGTGCAGGCAATTCCGACGCTGTTATTTTTCCAAGATGGCGTAGTTGTAGATCGAGTTGTTGGCGTTGTTCCGGCAAAAGCGATCGCGCAAAAGTTGAATGCTTTGTTAGAGCCAGCAATGGGCGATCGACAAGCTGCTTAGACATTACATCTGTAGAGGCGTGAAATTTCGCGCTTCTACAGTCCACATTATTTCATACACTTTTTATCCATTTACCCTAGTAAAGCCTATGAATACCAACATCGATCTATTCTCACCCGTTCGGCTCGGTCGTTACGAATTACCTAACCGAATGGTGATGGCTCCCTTAACACGTAACCGTGCGGGAGAGGGTAACGTGCCGAGAGAATTGAATGTAGAATATTACGCCCAAAGAGTATCGGCAGGACTGATTATTACAGAAGCGACTCAGGTGTCGCCACAAGGCTTAGGTTATCCGTTTACCCCTGGTATTCACTCTCAAGAACAGGTAGAAGGCTGGCGGCTGGTGACGAAAGCCGTACACGATCGCGGTGGCAAAATTTTTCTCCAGTTGTGGCACGTTGGGCGAATTTCTCACCCTGACTTGCAACTCAATGGAGCCTTACCCGTTGCACCTAGCGCGATCGCTCCAGCAGAAGGCATGGCATCAACCTACGAAGGACAAAAGCCTTACGTTACACCCCGCGCTCTAGAAACAGCAGAAATTCCAGGAATTGTAGAACAATATCGCCAAGGGGCAAAAAATGCGTTAGTGGCTGGGTTTGATGGCGTAGAAATTCATAGCGCCAACGGCTATCTGCTCGATCAATTTCTACACAATGGCTCCAATCACCGTACAGATGAATATGGTGGTTCGATTGAAAATCGCGCCCGCTTGCTAATGGAAGTGACTGAAGCAGTCGTTAGCGTTTGGGGCGCAGATAGAGTGGGAGTTAGACTTTCACCCAGTGGCACTTTTGGAAGCGTCTACGACTCCGATCTCAAAGCATTGTTTACCTATGTAGTTGATGCGCTCAACCAATTTGAATTAGCTTACCTGCATTTGGTAGAGCCGAGAGTTGCTGGTAACGAGACAGTAGAAAACCCCACCTCAGAATTATCATCAAAATACTTCCGCCCGATCTACAAAGGGACTCTCATCAGTGCTGGCGGCTACGATCGCGAATCGGGAAATACAGTATTAGCCTCTGGAGATGCGGACTTAGTTGCTTATGGTAGGCTCTTTATCTCCAACCCCGACTTACCCCAGCGTTTTGCTTTGAACGCACAATTAAACCCCTACGATCGCTCCAGCTTCTACGGTGGAGACGAGAGGGGTTATACCGATTATCCATCTTTGGAATTACAGACTGCTAGTTAAAAGGAAGCAGTAGGGACGCTCAATTATGCGTCCCTACTTTACCCATGTTATTTACTAGCAGGTGGTTCTTTATCTTTGAGCAAATCACTGGCAACTTTGAGCAGATCGTGCAGAATCTTGCGTAGTTGATGCTCTCCTTTCGCGATCGCTTCTCCTACTTCTTTAAGTCTATCTTCAAGCGATCGCCCTTCTACTGATTCTCCTGCATCGGCTTTGTTACGAGTGCGATTATACCAATGCGTAGCTTCATCTATTCTTTCTTTGATTTCCTCGTAACGTCCGCCATAGCGGGCGGCTAGATTGGCACGCACAATTGCCAGTTGTGCTTGAAGTTGAGCGTAACGCTTCTTCATTAAAGCGAATTCTTCGCTGTTTTTGAAGGCATTAATGGCGGATTGGATCGCATCTTTCAAACTAGAATCTGACTCTTTACTCACTTCTTCTACATCAACCAAGAGGCGATCGATCTCTTGTTGTAGCTCCTCTTCTTGAGAGTCAATTCTTGACTGTAGTTGGTGAACTTCTGCCTGATCTTTGACAATCGTTTGCCGTTTGCCACTACTATAACCTGCAATAAATCCTTCTACAGCAGCCGTAACTTCCTCTTTAATTTCGCTACCTTTATCCTTAAAGTTATCGCTGACTGCTGAAATGGTATCTCTGAAAATTTGACGAATATCGCTAGAACCTGCTTTTATCTCCGTGCGGATATTGTATATAGCAGATTGGACGATCTCGCGAATTCTACTCGATCGCAACTGTCCGGTCGATTTTGCTTCCTCAAATTCGGAGCGGATCTGTAACCTAATTCGCTCGACCAAATTGCCATCCAAATTAGTTTTTGTATCTGGATTATCTACAGGACGTTGAGCAAAATCTTCAAAGTTATCGTAATCTTTGGGGTCGAAATTAGAGTCGTATTGGTCGAGATTAGGAATCGTTTCCTCATGAACTAACCCTGGCTTCCCTTGAGCTAGATCGTTCATGATTTTTTGTTTTTCTTCGTTACTTAAAGTCACTTTTGTTTCTCCTACTTACCAAATCAAACTACTAAAACTGAACTGTAATAAAAGAGCTGTTTTTGCGTTCTTCTTTACGCCTTTGCGTCTAACGCTTCGCCTTCGGCTAATGCGTGAAACGCAATCGCAGCCTCATCCAATCGTAAGAAAAGATTTCTGATATCGTGTTCGGTTAATCGCTCGTAAATACCGTCAGGATCGATTCTGGAAAACCCGTCCTTGCAATAATCTGGCTATTACAGCAAACGTGATATGACTTATTACTACACTAAAGATAAACAGATCCGATCGCACTCTTTCTGACGGATGAAAGTCGATCTAGAACAAGCTGAGTTGCTGAGGAAATGACTGCAAATCGTTCCAGGGAAGCGGCGGAACCACAACCCCTTTTTGGGTCAATAATTGGTGAAAAGACCGAGCATTGTGCGGCGATCGCTCTTCTGTGGGACAATGAACGAAGAAATAAATGTGGGTTCCTTGGCGTAAATTGCGATCGATAAAATCAACCCATTCTTCAAGAAAGGGCTGATTTAACTCCCACTTTGGATGGCTAATAAAGCGAACTAAGCTAAACGGCGCGGTGAGACTAAATTCTACTGGTAACTTAGGTTTGCGGCGTTCGGAGTGACTTTGTGGGTCATCTGGCACATCGTATATTGGACGGCTATCAAGTAAAACTCTACCTATTCCCAATTGTTCTAAAAGCGCTGTTAATTGACTAGCATATGGCTCTTGAAACCAGTCTGGATGACGCACTTCTAAAGCTAGAAATGCTTTTTCTCTCAAAGCAGTTAAGAATATTGTTAAGTCCTCTATTGTTTCTGGACTATATCGTGGTGGGAGTTGAGCAAAAATTGGTCCCAGGCGATCGCCTAAACCCTGCATTCGTGCTATAAAACTCAAAGCATCGGGAATATGTGCTTCTAGCAAGCCTTGATGGGTAATGTCTCGCGGTAACTTGAGGCAAAATTTAAATTCTGAGTGTGTTTCTGCTGCCCAGCGCGCTACAGTATCGGCATCAGGGATAGCGTAAAAGATAGTGTTTCCTTCAACAGTCGTGAGACGCTGGCTGTATAAATGTAAAAACTCACCCGCACGACTTCCAGTCGGATAAAAATCGCCTACCCAACCTTTATACGACCAAACAGCACAGCCAAGATGAAAGTTCACGAGGAAATCAAAAGTTAAGAAGTGTAGGGGCGGGTTTTAACCAAAATGTTCTCGCCAAAGCTTGTCAATCTATTTGCGCGCACCCGCCCGTACGAAAGTTAAAAATTGTAGAGACGGGTTTTGACCAAAAATTTAGAGCTTTTGTTTGCCAATCTATTTGCTGAACTCTCCCGTACAAAAATCAAAAATCAAAGAAAATTTTCTACGAATGGATTGAGCCATCGGGCATAATTGCCCCAGTTAAAATTGCTCCGGTTAATTTGACCATAATTCGGTCTTTTGTGCCTACTTTAGCTCCTTTTAAATTAGCTTTACTTAAATTTGCTCCACTCAAGTCAGCACCAATTAAATTGGCTTCCTGTAAATTGGCTGAAGTTAAATTTGCGCCTAATAAGTTGGCACGAAATAAATTTGCTTGAGACAGATTTGCTTCTTGTAAATTAACTTTGTGCAGAAAAGAATCGCTCAGATCGGCTTTACTTAAGTTAGCTTTGCTCAAGTTTCTCCCCGATAAATCTTTTTCTTTCAACTCAGCACCCCGTAAATCGGCTCCAGTCATATCGGGATAGTGAGGACGGTAGGGCTGCTGGGAAGATGAAGCAGTGGCTTGCTGGGGCGACTTAGAAGCAGAATAGTAAGATTGAGAACTGCTCTGTTGGGGCGATTGCGATCCCGAGTAATAGCTAGATGGAGGTGATTGCTGCTTGTAGCTCGACTGTGAAGCTGAGTAGTAATCTGACTGGTACGGTTGCTGATAGCTAGATTGCGAATGTGACTGCTGGTGCGACTGAGTAGAGTCGTAGTGCGATTGCGACGGTTGTTTGTAGCTAGATTGTGAATTATTGCCGTTCGACTGCGAACTTGCCTGTTGACGCGATCGCGCCGTTGAATCGTAATATGACTGAGAATTATTGCTGCTCGACTGTGAATAACTTTGCTGGCGCGATTGTGACGCTGAGTAGTAATGAGATTGAGAATGAGCCTGCGACTGTTTAGATCTACTGCGGGACTCTGGTTTTGGTTGCGCGGGAGTAAATTTACCCGTGCGAGTCTGAATTACCCGCAATTGCTCTCGCGCTTGATTAATTTCTTTTAATTTTTCTTGCGCTTTTTGCTGCAACCGCTGATTCTCTTTCGGGATGCGATCGGGATGCCAAATAAAAGCCAAGTCCTTATACGCCTGGTTAATTTCTTCCAGGGAGGCTCCAGGCTCTAATCCAAGTACTCTGTAGCAGTGGTTCAGGTCTAACATTACTACTGCCGCATCCTCACTAGCTTGGTATTACCCATGATAGGCAGCTAATTGCGTATTCGCTACCTTCTTTTAGGCGATCGCCTAATAAGAAACTTAAACTAAACTTGTCACTATTGAGATAAGACTAGTGCAAGAAAGCAGAAGGCAGATAGCAGCAGGATTTAATCTATACGGCATCAGCCAGTCGTGCTGATTCAACTATATAGTCATTCTTGCCATAATCTGCTACATTTTTTCTTGACTTCCCCAGTCTCCAGCCTCCATTTTCCCATGCCGAGTCATGCCATTTGATTTTCAATTGCCCAACGTGCTAGCTCAGTACGATTGTGTAGTCCCGTTTTACCAAGCATATTAGACACATGGCTTTCTACTGTCCGCTGACTCACATTCAGTTCTTCGGCAATGTCACGATTAGCTAGACCTCTCGCCACATATTGCACGACTTTTAGCTCTGTTTGCGTCAGATGCACGTCAAAAGGAACTTGAATTTTTGTCTCGTTTTCGCCGTTGCCACCTGATTGTTGTCTCTGGCGATAAGCTTGTTTGAGAGAAGCTTCCACTTGAGCCACTAGTTCCTCTGGCTCGAATGGTTTGACCATATAGACATCAGCACCGATGTTTAAACCTTTGATTTTGTCTTGGCTTTGACCTTTGGCAGAAAGAAATAGAATCGGAATCCAACTGGTGCGTTCGTCCTGTCTTACCTGATTGACAAACTGATAGCCATCCATTTCTGGCATCATCACGTCACAGATAATCATATCTGGAATTTCCTGCTCCAGAACTTCTAAAGCCTCTCGCCCGTTTTCTGCGGTGATGACCTCATAGCCTCGGAATTCTAGGTAATCCTTGACGAGTAATATGAGGTTGGGGTCATCATCTATTAATAGCAGTCGCTTGTGCTCTTTTACGCTAGTTTCCTTCATGCTGCGCTTACTCGCCACAATTGAGTCAGTCGAACTTTTCAATAGCAGTTTCTCTTGCAATTTATCAATTTGGTGGTATTTTACTGACCTCGGTCTCGCTGATTTGTAGTCGGAAAGCCATTTTAATCTTCAAAGAAGATTTATAGCTTTAGTGCTGCACTGCAACTGCAAAGATTTCAGTCTTAGTACGGACACCTAATGATACGCCCTATTTGGTATAACTTAGGCGATATCATTATATATTCTTTTTTCGGCGTTGTCGTATAAAACCTGATACAATAACAAAATATACTTGTCTTTATCTGAAAGAATCAGTAAAACCCAATAAAGTACGAGCAAACGCCAAAATTTGTACTTAGAAAAGTCAGTCAATTTTGTTTGCCAAATCAAATATTCTTTGTAACTATCCTTAATAAATTGTGATGAGATGGGGTCTCGTGCAAAAGAACTGATGGCTTTTCTGTTATTTTGCCAAGTTATTTTACCAATTCTATTGACTTCTCTGATGCTGCACTAGTTGTCATCTGCGATCGCGACCGATCTCGGGTCTGGAAGAGGATGAACGAGAAAGGCATATTCGCGTACAATTTTGTTGCCGATGAGATGTTCTTGGATAATCCGTTCGATAACTTCGGGGGTTGCCTGACGATACCAAACCCCATCGGGATACACTACGAGAATTGGACCATGAGTACAGACGCGCAAGCAGTTAGCCTTCGTGCGAAAGATACAACTGGGGCGATCGCTCGTTGGTTTATCGAGTTTTAATTGTTTGAGGCGTTTTTTCAAGTAATCCCAAGATTCTAGGCTCGCTTCCTTAGAACAGCACTGCGGTAAAGTCTGGTCGGCACAAATAAAAACATGGCGTTGAATTTGCGGTAAACCTAAAGCCTGGACGCAAACAGCCAAAGCTTCATCATTTTTAGGTTTACAGGTTTCATCTTGGGGTGTCAGGTTGTCGGTCATTTGAGGAGCGAGGAGTGAGGAGTGAGGAGCGAGGGAGAAAATCTCAGCTTCAGGGAATGAAACGGGTGAGTTACATAATTTACACGCATACACATTGCATTTTAAATTGTCTTGTCTCTCTTATCCCCCTTGTCCCCCTTGTCCCCCTTGTCCACGGACACTTTGACGCGACGTGCTTTAACGGAGGGAACCCCCGCACGCAAGTGTCCTCCCCTTGTCCTCCCTATCTCCTTGTCCCCCGTTCCCTCACTCCTTACTCCTCGCTCCTCACTCCTAGTTCGGAAACCCGTACAATTGGATTTGTTGCCATGACCTCTATCTTTTGGCTAAATTAGCACTCAGGAGTTGAGAGTGCTAACAAGGCGAGGAATTTGTATGGCAGCAGTATCTTTAAGCGTTTCTACAGTTAAGCCACTAGGCGATCGCGTATTTGTCAAGGTCAGCGCCTCAGAAGAGAAAACCGCTGGCGGTTTGTACTTGCCCGACACTGCTAAGGAAAAACCCCAAGTTGGTGAAATCGTCGCCCTTGGTCCTGGTAGGCGTAATGATGATGGTTCTCGCCAAGAATTAGAAGTTAAGGTTGGAGACAAAGTTCTTTACTCTAAGTACGCTGGCACAGACGTAAAGCTAGGTACAGATGAGTACGTGCTGTTGTCCGAGAAAGACATTTTAGCAGTTGTTAGCTAATCGGTAATCGGTAATCGGTAATCGGTAATCGGTAATGGGAGATTCACAACTACCAACTACCAACCACCAACTACCAACCATCAACAAGTTTTTTGGGAACTCACAAACAAGAGAAATTTAGACAACTATGGCAAAGCGCATTATTTACAACGAAAACGCTCGTCGCGCTCTAGAACGGGGTATGGACATCCTAGCTGAAGCGGTAGCTGTCACGCTGGGTCCCAAGGGTCGTAACGTGGTGCTAGAGAAAAAGTTTGGCGCACCGCAGATCGTTAACGATGGCGTTACCATCGCTAAAGAAATTGAATTAGAAGATCACGTAGAAAACACTGGTGTATCTCTAATTCGTCAAGCTGCTTCCAAAACCAATGACGCTGCGGGTGATGGTACAACTACTGCAACCGTATTAGCTCATGCCATTGTAAAAGAAGGCTTGCGTAACGTTGCTGCAGGTGCAAATGCAATTTCCCTCAAACGCGGGATTGATAAAGCGGCTAACTTCCTGGTCGAAAAGATTGCCGAACACGCTCGTCCTGTAGAAGATTCCAAAGCAATCGCTCAAGTTGGTTCGATCTCTGCTGGTAACGATGAAGAAGTTGGCAGCATGATCGCCGAGGCGATGGATAAAGTTGGTAAAGAAGGTGTCATTTCCCTAGAAGAAGGGAAGTCCATGACAACCGAGTTGGAAATTACCGAAGGGATGCGCTTTGACAAAGGCTACATCTCTCCCTACTTCGCTACCGATCCCGAGCGGATGGAAGCGATTTTAGACGAACCTTTTATCCTAATCACCGACAAGAAAATCGCTTTGGTACAAGATTTAGTTCCGGTACTAGAGCAAGTCGCTCGTTCTGGTCGTCCGCTGCTGATTTTGGCAGAAGATATTGAAAAAGAAGCGCTAGCAACCCTAGTTGTTAACCGTCTGCGTGGCGTACTCAATGTAGCTGCGGTCAAGGCTCCTGGGTTTGGCGATCGCCGCAAGGCTATGCTGGAAGACATAGCCGTCCTAACTGGCGGTCAACTCATTACCGAAGATGCTGGTCTGAAGCTGGATAACACCAAGCTGGATATGCTAGGTAAAGCACGCCGGATCACCATTACCAAAGACAACACGACAATTGTTGCTGAAGGTAACGAACAAGCTGTGAAGGCTCGTTGCGAACAGATCCGTCGTCAAATGGACGAAACCGAATCTTCCTACGACAGAGAAAAGCTACAAGAGCGCCTAGCTAAACTAGCTGGTGGTGTTGCTGTAGTCAAAGTCGGTGCTGCAACAGAAACCGAAATGAAAGACCGCAAACTACGCTTGGAAGACGCGATTAACGCTACCAAAGCAGCCGTAGAAGAAGGTATCGTTCCTGGTGGTGGTACAACCTTGGCTCACTTAGCGCCTCAGTTGGAAGAGTGGGCAAACCGCAGCCTCAAGGGTGAAGAATTAATCGGTGCAGCAATTGTTGCTCGCGCTCTTACTTCTCCTCTGAAGCGGATTGCTGAAAACGCGGGTCAAAACGGCGCAATCATCGCCGAGCGCGTTAAAGAGAAGGACTTCAATATCGGCTTCGACGCTGCTAAAAACGAGTACGTCGATATGTTTAGCGCTGGTATTGTCGATCCTGCTAAAGTGACTCGCTCCGCACTACAAAATGCTGCTTCTATCGCTGGTATGGTGCTGACCACTGAGTGTATCGTGGTTGACAAGCCAGAACCAAAAGATGGCGCTCCTGCTGGTGCTGGCGCTGGTATGGGTGGCGGAGATTTCGATTACTAAAGTCTGTTAGAGGTAGGCTACTGTTTACCTCAATTGTGAAGAATACAGCTGCTTCCCTTGGGGAGGTGGCTGTTTTTTATAAAGTCAAAAGTTAAAAGTTAAAAGTCAAAAAATTAGATTTCTGATTTTATCTGCATTTATGCGTGTTTAAAATTTCTTCAATCTCCTAAATTAAGCAGATGTATTACGCGTAGGCACGTCAGTGGTTATATCTACAGCTAGGCGACAAACGAGAGAATATTATTCTAATTTCGCCCTATAAGCCAAGCAATGAGGCAAGAACTATGTTACACCGCCAAACACCAACAGGAATAATTGCGATCGCACAACCAACTCACGCTTGGATTGCAGGTTGTCTGGCGCAGGCTTGGGGAAATCAAGATTTTGGCAATTTTACGCCTAGAGAAGAAGTTTGTCTTGGTGCGGCGATACACGATATTGGTTGGGTCTTTTGGGAAAACGAACCGACTTTGAATCTCCAGACGGGTTATCCCCATAATTTTATGGAACTCCCTTCAGAAATCTCGGTCAAGATTTGGTCTGGTGTCAAGCATTTAACTTCGTCTTACGGTAGATATGCAGCGTTATTGGTTTCGCTCCACGGTACGGGATTGTTTGAACGCTTCCGAAAATGGGAAAATTCACCTGAATCTACTCAGTTAGTAGAAGCATATTTGCAGCAAGAATATGCTTATCAAAAACAACTCGTTAATTATTTACAGAATGACTCTCACTATGCAAATCATGCAACTCCAGAAGTAATTCAACGCAATCGCAAATTAGTAGCAATTTGGGATTTATTATCGCTTGCTTTATGTATGGGACTGCAAGAGGAAAGGCAATTTCATGATATTCCTACCGCATCTGGGGAAACGACTCTGACTCTGATTCCTGTAGATGATAATTTTGACAAAATTAAAGTTGAACCTTGGGCATTTGAACGAGATGAAGTAAAACTCAATTATGATGGGCGAGTGTTACGCGATCGCTTTAGAGATGAAACTCAAATGCGTCAGGCTGTGGCAAATGCAGAATGGATAAATATGTCTACTATTTTGATCCCAATGTAGAGATGTTACCTGTAACGTCTCTACATTGAATTGGCAATTATTCCCGAGCATTTCTCGTAATTTCAATTGAAATTCTGCCGCTAAAATCTGGTATAGGTGCGGCGGGTTTAGATAATTTTACTTTGACTTGTTCTAGCCCTTTTACTACTAAAATAGATTCCGCGATCGCTGCTGCCAATTTCTCTACTAAAGCAAACTTAGAAGTTTTTACCAACTGTTGCACGTTACTGATAATATTACGATAATCGATTGTGTCTTCAATAGAATCGCTCTTACCCGCTACCGATAGATCTAACCACAGCGTTACGTCAACCTCAAACCATTGTCCTAATACCTGTTCTTCTGGCAAATATCCCGTATAGCCATAACAGCGAATTTTTTCTAGATGAATGCAGTCCATAGATTAGGGATTGAAGGTTAGGAGTGAGGGATGAGCGAAAGCAGGACTTGAATAGGGTGTAAAAGTATGAATTCATCAAATCGTTTGACTTGAGAACGACAAGAGTAACCAGTAGCTAAACATAATTTTCTCTGTTCTACATCGGATGAAATTTGCCGTCTCCAGCTCATAGCATAAATTCCTTGAGATTCATTATAATGTTCGGCTTCATGTCCGTAAATCCCTGCCATGCCACAACAGCCTGTAGAAACTAAACTCAAAGGAATTTTTAACATTTGAAAGATCTGCTGCCATTGTTTTTGTGAGTTTAAAGCAATCGTTTTTTCAGTACAGTGACCGAATAAGTAATAATGGTTGAATTCAGCTATGCGTTCGCCCATTCTTTGCTTTAATCGCTCTCGTCTTTCCCACAAAAATTCTTGCAGTAGTTTTACTTGAAAATTTGCTTTTAAGCCTTGAACTTTGATATACTCATCTCGATAGGTAAGGACGATACTAGGTTCAATTCCTATCAGGGGAATTTCTAATTGTGCTAATCGACTGAGATAGTCAGTATTTTTTTGCGCGATCGCTTGAAATTTTTTTAAAAACCCTTTAACGTGCAATGGCTTTCCATTCGCAAAAAAAGGTGGAACATACACTGTATAACCTAACTCGCGCAAGAAATCGTAAGTATCGAAAACTATCTGCGATTCGTAAAAGCTGGTAAAAGCGTCTTGCAATAAAATAACGCTGTTTGCTCGTTCTAACTTATTTAGAGTAGATAATTTATCTAGATTAAAAACTGGTGCTTGTCTTTGTTTTAATCCCTGTCTGACAGTCAGCGTGCTGACTGCGGGTGGATCGACCATTCGGACAAATTTTTGAATTAACCAGCGCGACACTGAATTTTGAGTCAAAAAATTTACCAAAACAGGTGCGTGAGATTGCCAACTGGCGAGAATTTCAATATTGCCAATAAAATAATCGCGCCAATGCCTGAGATAGCGAGTGTGGTAAAGTTCGAGAAATTGTGCTTTCAGACTGGGAATGTCTACATGAATCGGACATTGGCTAGCGCACGCTTTACAGGAAAGACAGCCGTGCATTCCGTTGTAAACTTCGTGCGAGTAGTCATAACTTCCCCAGATTCTAGTTAAATTATTCCAGAACTTGAGGGGTAAACTTCCAGATTTTTCAATTTCTTCACTTTTCGTTATTGCCAATTGCCGCAACCATTCCCTCATCAAACTGGCGCGACCTTTAGGCGAGTGGATGCGATCGCCTGTAATTTTGGCAGACGGACACATGACATCATCGGGATTGTAGTTAAAGCACGCGCCATTACCGTTACAGCT
>NZ_JBOFLP010000008.1:0-5058 GCF_051657925.1 Chroococcidiopsis sp. | reverse complement strand
TGTAACTTCAGCAACAGTTCGCTAGGAGCATCTTTAAGCGCCAAATCTCCGTGGCGATCGAGAAATGGGCGACGATTACAACGTTGGTATTGTAGCAGCAGCACAGCAGAACTAAGTCACTGCTCCCTGCTCCCTGGTCACCGATCGCTGATTCGGCTAAAATGACTTAGTTCTGCTGTGCTACCGTCAGATGGTTCGGCGGGTTGACGATCGCGACTGATGAACGTAAAGCTAAACGCAAAGCTATATGAGTAGATTCGACCGACAAAATAGAGGATTCAAAGTTATTGGAAATTTAGGGATGTTGCTGATCCCGATCGCGTCTGCACCTCTGCTTTTACCTTTGTTCAGTCAATCTTTCTCTCCGACTTCTACTACGGCAACAGATCCATCTCCTGCGACTCCAGCTAACAATAATGTTGCGAATAATGTTTCTAGTGTCGCTCAATGGGAGGCAGAAGCTAGGCGGGAGGAGCAAAGCAAGATACCAAAAGCTCAGCCACCAACGCTAAATAAAACGAACAAACAGCAGCCTCAAAAAATTAAACGAAAACGGCAGCCTATAGCCAAAAACACGCAATCTGCTGCGCCAAACTTAGAAATTCGCGTGGCGATCGCTCAAGATGCAGATTCTCTGATTGTTGGCTCCTCAACTCCCGCCCAAGTTGTAGAAACAAACGGCAAAGTATTACGCCAATTGCCCAACGGACAGGCTTTTACAGCACAGCCTAGCGACTCAGATCGGATTACAATTGGCAATGCCCAATTACCCAACACAGTCTGGATTTACCCCCAAAAAGGAGGTGCGATCTACGTAGGCGATCGTTGGTATAGAGGCAAACTCCTGCTCGTTGCTCGACAACAGAAGTTACTCGCGGTTAACTATGTCGATTTAGAGCATTATCTCGCTAGCGTTGTCGGTAGCGAAATGCACGCTTCCGCCCCAACTGAAGCTCTTAAAGCTCAAGCCGTCGCCGCTCGCTCCTATGCTTTGGTTCACATGGTACGTCCGGCAAATTCCTGGTTTAATCTCGGGAATACCCAGCGCTGGCAAGTCTACAAAGGGATGAACAGCGAGTATAACACTACGCAAAAAGCCGTCAAAGATACTGCTGGACAGATTATTAGCTATCAAGGCGGCGTAGTTGAATCGCTTTACGCTGCGACAGATGAGATCGTTCAAAAAGCTCATGGTGGCAAAGGCATGAGCCAAACAGGAGCCTATCGACTCGCAGCACAAGGCTACAACTACCTGCAAATTCTGGCGCACTATTACCCCAAAACCGCCACAGCAAGGCTGGAAATCAAGCCTTGAAACAGGAACCGAGGAGCAGAGGAGCAGGGGAGACTAAACAACTCCTGACTTTTGACTTTTGCTGTTTGACTTTTGCTTTTTTCAGAATTACACTTGACTGCTGAGAATTGGCTTAATTTGAGGTTCAGATCTTTCTCCCATATCATCGGCGATCGTTAACCGAGAGGGTTTACAGCGTTTGATCTCGACTGCAATCCCTTGCGCTCCTTCATGCTCCAAATCTTCTATGTAACCAAGCTGGGCAGCTGCCGCTTCTTTGGCGCTGAGAAAAGGACCGAAGTAGTAAGTACAACGGGGATTTTGGGTATCAATTTCTACCCACCATGCCCAACCGAAGTTATGGAAGAAGCTAATCAGATTTTCTTTAGTGTGATTCCAAATTGGGTTCATGTCTTTTTTTTCCTATCAGCTTGTGGTAAAGGATTCGGGCTAACAAAACAAATCGTAAACTATTGTCACAGTTCGTAAAAAAATCTCACTGCTAGTTTTCTAATTTATCTTTTTTTGTACCTATGTTGACATAGTTTACATTTTGCCAGCGTTGGCGAAAAATTTCGTAAAGTGCCATACCAGTTGCGACAGAAGCGTTCAAACTCGGTGTATTGCCTGACAAGGGAATCGATACCAACAGATCGCAGCAGCGCTGAGCGCTCAAACTCAATCCTTCCCCTTCCGAGCCAACTACTAGCACAATAGGACCGCTAAATTTAACTGTCTGTATCGATTGTTCCGCTTCTAATGCCGTACCATAAACCCAGAAACCAGCTGCTTTTAATTCTTCTAAAGCGCGGCTGAAGTTAATGACTCTGGCGACAGAGAATGTTTCTAAAGCACCCGCTGCGACTTTCATCACCGTAGACGTGATCCCAGCAGCTCTGCGTTGAGGGATGACTAAGCCTTGCGCTCCAATTGCCTCAGCGGTACGGATAATTGCCCCTAAGTTGTGAGGATCGGTAATGCCATCGGCAGCAACAACTACGGGTTGCTGAGAAGTCGATTTAGCTTTGTCAATTAGCTCTCCTAATTCCAAATAATCGTAGGGAGCTACTTGAGCAGCGATCCCTTGATGATTGGCGTGATGGGTAATTTGGTCTAGGCGTTTGGGTTCAACCTCATCAATGACCGTACCATTCTCCTTTGCCTGTTGGAGCAGAGAATGAAAGCGATGATCGTAACGCAGACGAGCAGTAACCCAAAGCCGATTGAGCTGCCGTTGGGTTTCCAAAGCTGTCAGCACGGGATGGCGACCGTAAATCAGATCGCTCTCTTCTTCGGATGTGGAAGGTGGAATTTGGGACGAGAAACGATCTATCTTGTCGCGCTCTGTATTGTAGGTAGGACTAGCTAAGACTGGTCGAGAAAAATCTTTCTTTCCTGCCACATGATGTTTTTCCCCTTCCTGTTTAGTGCCATTATGTTTGAGATCGGCACGCTTGCCTGTATAACGCTCTGGTTTGCCACGTTGCGGTTTTCCAGAAGGGTTAGATTTGGCTTTTAATTTGGGTGGCTCTGTCATAAATTTTTCTTATTTCTAATGACCTTAGTATTCATCTTTATTTATACTAGAGGAGTTTAATGTTTCTGAATTAGGCGCTAATGGTAGCTGCTCCAACAGTTGATACAAGCGCTGGCGATCGCTTAGATAAAGATAGCCTACGAGAGCTTCTAAACTCGTTGCTTGTTGATAAACTTCTGGTGCGGCGCGACGTGGTCGTCCTACAGTAGCATTGCGTCCCCGACGCACGATTTCTAATTCAGCTTGATTGAGATATGGAGTGAGATATCGTAAGTGCGAAGCCTGTGCCTCGGCTCTAACCTGGGCAACGACAAGGTTGTGGTAAGCCTGCGATCGCTTGTGGGGCAGTAAAAAGTGGCTCCTCACATACAGCTCGTAAACCGCATCGCCCAAATATGCTAAAGCCGTAGGTGAGAGTTGTTGTAGCTGCCCAGGAGCGATCGCCAACCAACTGGGTAGCAACTCCAACTGAGTGACTACATCTGTCTGAGCTTCCCGAGCTGAGCCGTCGAATAAATTGTCCTCCTTCGGTTCCACTCCGTTTGGATTCTCCCAGAACAATCAGTTGTCAGTTATCAGTGACTGGTGACTGGTGACTGGTGGCTAGACCAAAACAAGAATCTAGTCAATACACAAGCTACTCTCCAACTACCAATCACCAATTACCAATTGCCAATTTCAGCAATCAGCGATCGGTGACTACATTATTATGATCGATCCCCAATTTGAGGGGGTTCAACCCATGATAAGTTTTTTATATCAAAAATTAAGCTATCCAGATCGCAAAACCGGATAGCTAAAGTTAGAATGCCTGCGATCGCTCAAGATGCTTGAATATTTTCTAAAGCTGCTTCAACAGTCGGTCGTAAACCTAAATATTGCTCTAGGTTAACCGTCTTGACTGTTTGCGTCACGCGGGCATTGGTGACAATTTGTGAAGTCCCACCGTTAGTTTCAGTCTGCTTCTTCAAATGCACCAAAGCGCCGATTCCAGAACTATCGACAAAATCAATTTGGGACAAATCCAATATGATGTGCTTTGGTCCCTCTTCAACATACTTGCCGAGTACCTTGCGAAAGGTTGGTTCTGAAAAGGCATCAAGCAAACCCGTCAACCGGAATAACTGATAATTACTCCGAACCTCACGAGTTCCTCTCAGGCTAACAGTTAGATTTAGTGTCTCAGCGATAGTTCCCTCCTCGCCACTTCTTGTTTCAAATCGAGGCTAAAGTATAAATGCTTGGTTGAGATGTTGTCTACACTCATGTGGTAGAAGTTAGGGGCTTGAGGCTAAGAGCTTGGTGGTAGAAAACAGAACATCGTCTATTCCTGTTCGCTTCAGATCTTGCCTTTGCACTCCTAGTTTTTAAATTTTAACTCCTCATGTCTCTGTGGGTATAAAATACTATGAATTTATTGAAGGGAGCAGGGAGCAGAGAGCAGGGTGTAGGGTATGGGGTGTAGGGTGTAGTGAGTTATTAATTGCGACTTGCAACTTGGTAATTGCTCCCTCAGTCTCCTCAACTTCCTCAGATCCCTCAGCTCTCTTCCCCTGCTCCCTACTCCCTCTAGACTGAAAGCGATAGACTTTTTACAGAAGTCTCATCTAATTAGGGGCAATGGTGCGATTAAAGCTGTGGCAGTGGATTGTCTTAGCAACTCCGATCGCGTCTGTCGTTGGTTTCTTCCTGGTAGCAGCAGGTTTGCAGATCCATGAATGGCGCATCAATTGGATCTGGGGTGTGTTTATTCTAATATTTGTCGGCTGGCGGTGGTTGCTAGTACGGTGGACTCGTCCTGTTGTCGTGGAGATGGAGGCTGTAGCCGCAGAAGTTCGCAAAGAAATAGAATCGTTTTCCGTAGATGTGGCATTTTCAACGTCAGACAGCAGCAAGAAAACAGAAGCCACGCTACAAGAAATTCTCGTTGTAGCACAAAGCGATCGCCCTCTGTGGGAAGACTGGCAAACTTTTTGGCAGCGCTGTCAAGATTTAGTTGTCGCGATCGCCCAGATTTATCACCCAGAAGTCAAGTATCCGCTTTTAAATATCTATATTCCTCAAGCTTACGGACTGATCCGAGGGACCGTAGACGATTTAGATCGGTGGATGCAAAAATTATCCCCTGCTTTGAATCAAGTTACCGTCGGGCAAGCATATGAGGCATATGAAGTTTACCGTAAGCTAGAGCCATCGGCGCGGAAATTCTGGCGGGCATGGAACTTAG
>NZ_JBOFLP010000007.1:0-6556 GCF_051657925.1 Chroococcidiopsis sp. | reverse complement strand
GAGGGCGGCTTGAGCCCAAGGGCAAAACCGTAAGGCTTGATGCACCTGTTACTGGAGCAGTTGCTGAGATTGAGGTAAAGGAAGGTCAATTTGTAAAGGCTGGTCAAACATTACTGGCACTGGAATCAGAGGAAATGCTTGCCCAACTCCAACAAGCCCGAGCAAAGTTAGAAGGTCAGCTAGATCGTCTCCCACAAGTGGAACTGATAAAAAACCAGCTGAAGATGACTGCCTTGACGCAGCGACAGCAGAGCAAAGCCCAGGCAGCTGGGCAACAGGCACAGATTAATCAAATTCAGCAACAGATTGATTTTCATAAAACAGAGATTGACTCGGCACAGCAACTCTTAGCAAGGGATCGAAGTACAGTGCAACGCTTCCGACAGCTGCGGCAGAATGGTGTAATTTCGGGGCTGCGGCTAGACGAAGCAGAACGCACGATGATTGATAATCAACAGCGTCTTATAAAAGCTAAGTCAGACATCCAACAAGCTCAAAACGAACTCAAAAAACAGCGAAGTACTTATGAAAGCACGCTTCGCGAAGGTGAACTAGCAGTCATGGAGAGTGAGAGAAGTATCAAAGAAGTCCAAGCCCAAATCACAGACCTGCAAGCGGAAATCGCTCAATCCAGACAGCAGATTGAGTCTCTGTTATTTCAGTTGCAGCAACGCGTGCTACGCGCACCAATTGACGGCACAATTTTTCAGTTGCCCATCCAACGTGCTGGAGCCGTAGTACAACCTGGTGACACAATCGCTCAGATTGCGCCAAAAGGGACTTCTCTTGTAGTTAGGGCACAAATGGCTAGCCCAGAAAGCGGTTTTCTGCGTTTGGGGTTGCCGGTCAAGATCAAATTTGATGCCTATCCCTTCCAAGACTATGGAGTGGTGGAAGGTCGCGTGAGTTGGATTTCACCAGACTCCAAGACTCAGGAAACAAACCAGGGTAGGATAGAAAGCTTTGAGCTGGAAATCACGCCGCAACAGCCCTACATCCAAACTGCCAACAAGCGTATTGCCATAAAACCAGGACAGACAGCGACAGCAGAGGTGGTTATCCGGCAGCGTCGCGTCATTGACTTCATTTTAGATCCGTTTAAGAAGTTGCAAGCAGGCGGCTTGGAACTCTAGATCGGCAAACGATGAAAATCTCTTGCCTCTCGCCAGCCCTTCACCCATTTTCAAGTGAGTTTTATCATGTCAGAAGCGATCGCTGTTTCCCGTGACGATATTATCGAGCAAATCAAGCTTTTGTGCCAAATTCCCTCTATTATTGAAGCTATAGTGTCTCGCCGAATTATTGCTAATGCTGCAAAAGAAGCAGGCATTACAGTGGAACTGGCAGAACTGCAGCAGGCAGCAGATAATTTTCGGTTAAGCAACAATCTCATACGCGCTGACGATACCTGGTCGTGGCTGCACAAACAAAGTTTGTCCCTAAATGAGTTTGAGCAATTGATTTACACCACTATCATCTCGGAGAAATTAGCTCGACATCTGTTTGCAGATAAAGTCGAATCGGTTTTTTTTGAGCAACAGTTAAATTATGGCGGAGTGGTGATGTATGAAGTTGTCTTGGACGATCGCGACTTGGCTCTGGAATTATTTTATGCTCTTCAAGAAGGCGAGATCGGTTTCTGTGAGGTAGCTCGTCAGTATATCCAGGATAAAGAGCTACGCCGTGCTGGGGGATATCGGGGGATGCTACGCCGCAGCGAGCTCAAACCAGAAATTTCTGCTGCGGTTTTTGCAGCTACTCCGCCCCAGATGCTCAAACCAATTGTTACTTCTAAGGGAACGCATCTAATCTTGGTTGAGGAGATCGTGCAACCACAATTGGATGATACGCTGCGCTTAAAAATCCTTGCAGATTTATTTACTACATGGCTAAAGCAACAAATCGAGCAAGTTGAAATTGTTAAGTACCTCGATCCAGAAAACCTAGCCGCTAATTTCGAGTCCCAAGTTTCCAATGGTTTAATTAGCGATCGACTATAAACCAAATATCACAAGCTCTTGCATTAATACCCGAGTGCGGCAAAGCCTTAGTCTCTTGTTTCTACCCTGAGAAAGCTTGGCTGGTTCTGCTGCCTCACTGAGTTACAAACAAAAGATCGAGATTGAAAACGTGGATCGCAGTCGCTTTTCTCCTGAATTATTGCACGCTAGTGCAGTTGATAGACATGATGAGCATTGTGGAACCACTCATACAGCAGATTAAGGATTTCTTGCTGATGTTTTATGCCAGGGTAATCGATATTCTGGTGCTCGATCGCTTCCTCAAGGAAACTTTGAGTAGCGTGCAAGCATAAATGGGTAGCATCGCGCACGCATGTGAAGTTGGAATCGGGATTGACTTTAGTACGAGAGCTTGTGGTAAAGGAATTCAAATAATTGAGTTGAAGATCTAGCCAGCTTGCTGGTACGATCTTTAAAGCTATTTGTCGAGCTGGATTAGTGAGAAAATTCAATCCAATAATTGCTCCACGTTTAAAGGTAGTATCTGCTTCTTGGGGTCCCCACAAGTATGCTTCTGAATCAGCAGGAAACTCAGGTTCAGCATCATGCTCTTGCTGTTGAGTAATGAAAGCCTCAAGTTCATCTTTTAAAATTAATAAATCTGGATGATTAGGAAATTTTTGTAATTGTTTTTTCACGTCAACCAATAAAGACTGAGCTTGGTACAATGAAGCAAAAATATACTCAGAAATAACACATTCGCTTGCTTCTTCCAGCAAATATGTGAGCGTAACAGCAGTTTCAACTAAATGTTCGAGTAAGAACTGACTTCCTATTTCGTCTTGGTGGATTTTGAGTAAAATATAAGAATAATAAAGGCGGTGCATTTTAGAAAATAAACCTAAAATAGCCAAATTAAAAACCTTTTTTGTAAAGTCTTTAGTAGTTCCTAGAATTAATTCAATCTGTTCGAGCTGTTGGCACAAAATCTGAGCAGCCTTTAGAAAAGCGTTACCAAGGGATTGCTTAGAAAGTTCGCTTAAATTGATGTTTGACAAGCATAGTTGAGGTTGAATTAACCACACTTTTGTATTCATTGTTACCCTCTGTCGATCGGAAAGTTAGCTTCCAATATTTGCATTAGAGAAAAAGCCGAGAACCCTATATTCAGGAGACATATGGTAAAGTTATGTAGTACTAATTATAAAAATCCTCGATTTACCGTTATTGCTAAACCTCAATATCCTTTCTAAGTGAAAACTTACCAATTCGGATTGTTTATGGGTAAGTTTAAGGTGCTAAATACGGTGGATAGTTAATTTTACCGGATTAAAGTTAGATTGCTCCGGTATCACTTATGGGCGAGTTGGAAAACAGTGTTTGAAGCCAGACAAAGCCCCCCTATTGGCAGGCTAACATCTGAGCAAGAGAAGCTAGTTTATGAAGAGAAACTTTTGATTTTTGGAACTAAACTCAACCTAGAAAAATTATTTGATGACTATGTAACGCCAGTCTAATGGAGTGTAAATGTCCTCAGATTTAGGATTAAGATAAGGACGCTGCAAATCAATTTCCTGCAATGAAAAGTGTTTGCTGATAGATGCTATCCGACCTTCGGTCGAACTGTCCTTTTGTTGCCAAGCTTCGAGTAAGCCATTGGCAACGATTTTACAACGATTCAGACCAAAGCTTTCTTGGGCAGAAAATTTGCGGTTTGGTTCTTCTGCAAGAGCGAGTCCGGGTGCTAAAAGCTTGGTAAACAATGGCACTTCTGATTGAAAATGCGATTGGTGTTCTACATAAACAGCCTGCAATAGTGGTTGCACATCTTCATAGTTGCTTTTATCAAAGTAGAGTACCCCTGAATCATAGCGCTTGTAGTCTGGGGGATTATATAGTACCTTGAAGCTGAAAGGAATATTAATGTCATTCAGCTGCCGCGTGAGGTTGCCCATAACAACAACCGCACCTTCGGAGCTGAGATTGAAGTAGATGCGTACTATATTGCCGAGTCTGGTCGGACCTGCATTGCCTACCGCCATGTAGAATCCATTTTGCACTAGGTTGCGAGGCATCAGGATTGCCACCGAGTCTCCAACGGTTGCAGATTGCTCCACTGGTTGTAAATGGCGATCGCGTTCGATATGCAGGGTCAAGTCGGTCTTTTTCACTGCTAGGCTGCCATCACTCTCCTCTCTTAGCACTTGCCAACCAGGGTCAAAGTAGCCTTTACCGCTGTTGCTAGAATGCAATCGCTGATAGAATTCCAAGTCCACTCCCAGAAACGTATTATTCTCTAGATTCTGGTGCAGTTCTAAACCAACTGAATCTGCGTCTAGAGCCAAGGCAGATTTGAGAGAACCGTTGTAATAAATGCTGTAGAGAAAACCGCACAGCTGCTGGCTTAAGTACTTAGTCTGAAGCTCTAAGGGTAGTTGTTGAAAACGCGGTAATCTATCAGCCGGAAGTTGCCAAGCTTGGTAATCTAGATGACGAATACAGAATGTAGACTCAATTTGAATTTTGCGGACAATGTCATGAAGAGCAGCCAGTAGTTTATCGGTCTCAAAGTCCGATAGTTGATTTTGCGCCAAATCCAGCAATTGCATAACAGTCTGCCTACAACTAAAATACTCAAACGGAAGAATAGCTAAAGCGAAGAAATTCCGACGCTGGTAAGCCAAAAACAGTCAGCATTGATTGTTCTGGACGACACAGCAAAGACTTGGCAACCTGAAGTATACAGATACCTGGATTGCCAAAGAATTTTTGGTGCTGGAGTCTTGCCTGAATGGCATTAATCAAGCACATACCAGCAAATTGCACGACGCGCTGCAAAAAATCAGGTCGACGCTCTAAAATTTCTGGAAAGTGACTCAAATAAGCGCTAGTCAGAGCAGCAATCGAATGTTGCAGTTCCTCAAGGGGAGTCATGGCAAGGCGTAAAGACTCTTCGATCGCGATCGCTTTACTAGTAACTAAGCTAGATAGCCAGATTAGTAGATAGCTAGAGATAAGCATTCCTAAGTCGAAAGCAGGATCTCCCCACGTGGAGCGCTCCCAATCAATTAAACGAATAATGCCATTCTCCCTAGCCGCTCGGACTTCAAGGGAATTAAGGGGGGAGCAAGTTGTCTCGACATGCTCCCAACTGTTGGATAGTAGGATATTGTTTAGCTTGAGATCGTTGTGTATTAGGCAACAAGGCTCTAAAGCAGCGCTAAGCTCTTTAATCGCCTGCCCTAAGCTATCGTAGCGCTGATAGAGTGCAAAGAATCTCAACCCATCTGCGGGAACTAGACCAAAAACTTCAGGACCGATCCGGTCTAAGACACGAATGAGATGAGGAGCCTGGTTGATGGATTCATCCTCTGACTTTTGGGAGAAGAATTCTTGATAGTCTTGACGGTCTAGAGTCACGCGATGAATGGTAGCTAGAAGGGTTCCGATTGAAGTTGCGATCGTAGTTGGGAATATATTCTCTTTAGTATAGAAATCTATGAGATCTCGATAGTCTGTGAGGTAATTAAAAACAATGATTGAATGTCTTTCATCAAAATGGAGTATCTCTGGAAGCCAAGTGCGAAGATAGCTATGTTCTGGGAATCGTTGTAAAAACTCTTGAACTCGCCATTCTCTCAGAAACTCTCTAGCAGTTTTTCCTTCTCGGTCGTGCAGCTCTTGCTTGACTAAAAGTTGGCGACCCCTTGGCAGAGTGAGTAACAAGTTAAAATTTTTGGCAGTTTTTCTCTCAATCTTACTCGAAGATCGATCTTCTTGAGTACAGAGTCCCTGCTTAATCAAATACTCAAAAACATTTTGAGAGCTTAATAAAAATGTCATAACTCATTGTTTCCTTGAATATTACTGAGAATATTACTCAATGGAGTGCCGTTATTTTGGTTGGTAGAATAAAAACTCTGCACTAGGGACACGATTTGACTAATAGCATATACAATCAACACAGCCGAAAGTAACTGATTTAATTCATTAGCTGAACCACTTTGCATAGCCAAGTCTGCATCGGTTAGCTCAGTGAAGAAACTTTCAGATTCAGCAGGTTGCAGATCGAAAATTTTAATCCTAGCCATTAGTGTTTTTTCCAAAACTCTCAATTACAATTTTTCGGGATAAACACCAGAAACTCAAATTTTTTCAACTGCTTTTTTAGACCTAATTCCTGTAATTATGTCCGGCAAGTTTTCAAGTTACCGCTTCTGAACTCCAATGCGATGCTTAAGAGTAGCGACAAAAAACTGTTATCGGTCAGCTATCCCACAGGGATGCAGAATAGTGATTTCAGCGTGAAGGATCGATGAACCGATAACAGGAATTTAGTTAGAACTAGCTAGTAACTATTGGAACTCAACTCTACGAATCCATTCTATTTACCGCCGCCGTTACCGCCGCCAACGTTACTTGCTAGGTTTCCTACCAGCTCTGCGATAAACGATAGATGGTGGATTACAGCGATGTCTACAATTGCATGATAGGCGTATTGCGAATCGTTAAAACCGTTCTCTGAACCGCCCAGCACAGACATAGAATCTGTATCGGTTAGATCGTTGAGAAAGCTTTCGGAGTCCTGGAATAGA
>NZ_JBOFLP010000006.1:0-38604 GCF_051657925.1 Chroococcidiopsis sp. | reverse complement strand
CATCTATTCTACCGTAATTTTCATTACACTTGCTTGACATTAATCCCGTCAATATGGTATGGCATTATTGTTACTAAATTTATTGGTATAACTCTGGAATTTGTGGGGCGCTAAGCAATCCTGCATAGTGTTGGTACATCACCTGAGTTGAGTGACCTGATAATGCTGAGACTTCAATAGGAGCCATACCGCTCTGGAGGCAATGGGTCACAAATGTTGCGCGTGCTTTGGAGGCAGGACGGTAGGGTATATCTAACGCCTGTAGAGTTGGTTTCCATACCCGAAGCCTGAAGTTGTTTAACATGATGGGTCTGCCTCTTTCCGTAGTAAACAGCAGGTCTTCAGGTCTAGCACCAATAGGCTTCATCCCCAGCAGCAATTCACGTAGACCCGGGTTGAGGGTGATGATACGCGCCTGATTTGTTTTTGTTGGTTTTCGCCCATCCAATGCTGTCACCGCCTCACCAATCCAAATCGTTGAGCAGTCTTCGCTGACGTGCTTCCACAAAAGTGCTATGACTTCACCAAGCCTACAACCAGTACCAAACAAAAATAGGACAAATCCCCAATAGTGAGGAAATGTCCGTTCAATCTCACCTAGAATAGCCTGTACCTCTTGTTGTGTAAAAACCTTAGCCCTCATCTTGGGAGGCACTTTCACAGCTTCTACAGCGGCTTTCCAGGAGTTATTTGGTAGTTCCGCCCAGTCCCAGCAAGCAGCTAGTAGAATCAGCCGTTGCTTGAGGGATATTGGCGCGTACTTACTTTTTATTGAGCTAACAAATAGCGCGACATCATGCTGGCTTAGGGCTGAGGCTGGAAGCTTCCCAATGTCACTAAAGACGATGTGTTTGAGCAGTGCTGAGTACCTTTGCAGGCTGGATTTGTAAAGAATTTCTCGCTTGTAGGCTAGAAAGCTTTCAAACAAGTCTTCTACTGTCTTTGACGGTGTTTTGATGCGACTAAAGGGAGCAGCGTTGATAGGTGGTGGCACGTCTACCCCACCACCAGCGCTGACTTTGTATTTCCTGAAGGTAGGGTCAAAGTTGCCTGCTAGCAAATCCAACTCTACCCGCTTGGCTACTACCTGCGCCTCTTTCCTACCCTCATCACAATCTCTCAAACCTGGATGAAACGTGTGCTGCTTGCCTCTATGTCTGAACCTAAGCCGCAAGCTAAAGCCAGCGACTTCAACGTGTACCTGCGTAACCTTCCTTCTCCTTCCCACTTGAGTACGCTCCAACTGAGTATGAGTGAGAGGATATTGGTGTCAAAGTCTTGCTGTGTTTAGCCTCTAGTGGTTTCAACCAAGCAGAGTTATTAGCGCGGAGTTTTTGTCAGATGACGGGGCTAAAATTGCGATCGCAAGGACTGGAGCGCACGCGCCAAACTGTACGCCAGTTTGAATTACCTGGAAACGAGCGAGAGCAAAATTTAGCTGGAGCCTTTCACCTCGGGTCGGATTTTCGTCACCGTCGCCCTGTACGTCCAGTTTTGATCTTAGATGATATCTATACAACTGGTGCAACAGCTCGCTCAGCCGCTCAGACTTTGCGTCAAGAGGGGATTCAAGTTTTTGGAGTCGTGGCGATCGCTGCTACGTTGAAAGGAAAGGGCTAAAAATAACAAATCTTATTTGCCCAAAATTTTCACTATACCAATACCACCAAAGTAGAGCGCCAGCACCGCACCCGCGAGCAGAGATTGAGTCATCGGATCGGTAGAGGGTGTTAATACTGCCCCCAAGACTACCGCACCTAGAAAGACAAAGCGCCATCCCGACAGCATTTTGGCAGAAGATACAATACCCAATATGCCGAGTAAGGCTTGGATAATCGGAATCTGAAAAGCCAAACCGATGCTGAACATGAATAGCAAGACAAATTCAAAGTAGCGATCGATCGACCATAGTTGTTCTACTACATCTGCTCCGTAGCTGATAAAGAAATTTAAGGCAGCTGGAATCAGTACCAGGTAAGCAAAGGCTAATCCGGCTCCAAACAGCACGGTAGAACCTAAAACGATTGGTGCAATTAAGCGGCGTTCGCGGCGTGTCAATCCTGGTAAAACAAACTGGACGATCTGATACAGGATGAATGGACTGGCTACCAGTAAACCGCTGTAGCCTGCGACTTTGATCGAAACAAAAAAGTATTCGCCTGGAGCCAGTTGTAGAAACTTAACTCCCTGTGCTGGCACTTCTAATAATCTGACAATCGGTTTGACGGCTATGAAACAGCCAATAACCCCTACGACTACAGCAATTAGGGCATAGAAAATCCGCTGCCGCAACTCCTCTAGATGCTCGAACAGGGACATTTCCACTTCGTCAGGCAGTTCGTTCAGATAAGAATCTTGCTGTTGAACCGCTGGCTCGATGTCGTTATTTACATCTGCCTGAGATGCAGTGTCAACTTCAGAGGGTGGTATCATTACTCAAGCCATTTCCATATCTGATGAATATTGTATCTGTTGTGTGAGAGGTAGTGGGTAATTGGTGGTTGGTAGTTGCTCCCTCAGCCCCCTCAGCCACCTCAGCTGGGCGACTCTCTCTTCTCCGACTCCCGTACGGGCGGGTTTCTAAACCCGCCCCTACCGACTCCCGACTCCCCCTCTACAGTTGCTTGAACCATCGATCTAATTGCTGCTTCAATTCGTTGCCAGCCTGTCGGTGAAGTTAGATCTATGCCAAGGAAGGATGAGTGTATGCGCGATCGCAATGTTAAATAGACGATTCCCGCAATTAAAACTGCGCCGATCGCTGGAAGATCGCGATTTTGGGATGTAGGGTAGTTTTGCCTTAAATAATCTAAACAGGCGATCGCTGTTTGTTCTCTGATTTGTGCTAGTTCCTCCGTTAACTCGTTTCCTTCTAAAAGCTCCCAACGTAAGATTTCTTGCGTAATTGGACGCTCTTGTAAGTCTTGTGACAGTTGCAACAGCATTCTTACCATTTCTTCGTCCCAGGAATCTGCTGCTACGCCATTATCGATCAGTTCTTCGGCATTAATCCAATAATCTCCTTTTTTACCAAATGCCCGCAGTAGCTCTGGCAAGCTGCCAAAATATCGGTAAATTAACACTTTATCGACTTGTGCTTCGCGGGCGATCGCATTGATGCCTAATTGTCTAAACCCTGATGCTGCTAGTAATTTGCCCACTGCTGCTAGAATTCTAGCTTTTGTCTCCTCTTTATCCCGCGTCATCGAAAAATCGTACTATTGTCACTGCCTGGTGACTATGATACCTTGTCACTATGTGGTGACTTAAGTGAATTTTGGTCGCGCAAAGGCGAGGACACTTCCGTGCGGGGGTTTCCCCCGTTGAGGAGCGACTGCGTTGTGGGGGTTCTCCCCATTGAAGCATGTCGCGTGAAAGTGTCCGTAGCAGAGGCGCAAAGTGTTTTTCGTAGAATAGGCGTGAAGTATAAGAGAAATGAAGAAGATTTGTTTAGATTTAGAGATTTACACCTATCAGATCGATTTTGTCGGTCATGTGAATAATTCTGTTTATCAGCAGTGGATGGAAATCGGACGAACTAAGTTGTTAGAAGCGGTAGGAATGCCAATTCACGCGATCGCAGAACGCGGTTTTGTGCCTATCTTAGTTCAAACAAATATTACTTACAAAAATCCTCTCTATTTAGGCGATCGCGTGCGCTTAGAGTTATGGCTTTCTGAACTCAGAGCTGCATCTGCCATACTAGGTTTTCGCTTTTTTAATGGTGATAATACGTTGGTAGCAGAAGCACAGCAAAAAGGACTATTCATCGATCGAGAAACTAAGCGTCCGCGTCGATTGCAAACGGAGGAACGAGAATTATTTAGTTCTTATGTAGTTTCTGATTTTAGCGCTAATTCTAATCGAGAAACAGCAAGAGTTTAGCTCTATTTATCTTCTGGCAAAACCTTGACTTCTGCACTAGTTTGAGTTAAGTTGCCAGCACTGTCTCTAGCAGCATAGGTAATCGTATAAATTCTCAGTTGTCCGTTTTTAGATTTTGCTCTGAGAAAAATCCGTCCATCTGAATTAATCTCAATGTCTTCTGAGATTAAGCGATCGCCTCTAACAATTTGTCCGTCGTTGGTTGTAATTGAGCTGATGCTATGTGATGGATTCGGATCGATATTATCGCTCACCTGGGCGTTGATTTTTATTTCTACTAGGCGATCGTCTGCTGGTTTAAGAATAAGAGGTTCTACGCTAAAATTAATTTTTGGTGATTCCCGATCTGGGATAAATCCTTCAAATTGAGCCGCTGTAAAGTTGGGAATAGGAAGATCGTCATCTGTATTTAAAGACCTACCACCACCGTACGCGATAAAACCTTGAATAATGTAGGGAGGGAGAAGTTTTTTATCGCCTATGGCTGCACCATTAAATCTGAGTTTCAGTTGCGAGTCTCCAGCAGCAAACGCACCTTCTCCCCCTGATATATCAATTACTGTACGATCTTTTGTTGCTAGTGAAGCACTCCACCTATAATCACCTCTATAGAGAAAGTTTACAGGTATCGTAATATCTAGATAATCAAATTTACCGTTATTATTAATATCTATTCCTACAGGTTTAGCACTACCATTTAATAGAATTGCTTCCCGTTGGAACTGTGCTATTTTGTAAGCTTTAGTTTCACCTAAATTAGTAGCTCGATCTTTGAGAGCGTAGGCATCTCATTCTAAAAATACCTCACTCACCTGGTAAGGAGCATCAACTTTTAAATATTTTTTGATATCTTCGGTATCAAATTCAATTTCAGGACTGACATTACCAATTGGTAACTTAACTCTGGTATTCTGAAAGAATGTTTCGCCATTGCTAGCCTTGAGAGTCACTCTAATAAAGTATTCTCCAGCTTCTAAAACGCGAATAGCAGGGGATACGATCATGCGAGCGAATAATCCATCACCGTTAGTATCGATACCGCGATCGCTAAACGCTTTTAAGAACCTAGCAGTTCTGCGAATAACTGTGAAATCTGTAGAAACGTGGCGCTGAAATAAATTGCCTTTTGAAGTTTTCCCTTCTACATTCCCACTTACCTGAAACTCTCCAGGTTCCCTAGCTTTGAAAGATGCGGTAAATATACCATCATTAGCAGCGCGATCGCCGTTTAAGCCATCATCACGGAATTTAACAGGTTGCTTTTGTAACGTTCGATCTCCCGGACTTTGAATTAAAGTACTAATTGCAATTTGTTTGATTGGATATCTATCTTCTAAGGCTGCTAGTTCTAATTTAATATTGCTATTTAACCAATTTTCTTCTCTCGCACCTTGTATACCAGCAAAAATAGAACTATCTGTTAATAAGGTAAATATAATATTTTGTTGTATATCAATAGGAACTCTTTTGTGAATGATATATTTCCATTTTCCAGGCTGAGGTTTAGAGAATTTAAATATTTGTAATCCTGATGAATCTGGAGAAAATATCAAAAAAATATTTTGGAATTTTGCACTAGTTTGAGTGCGTTGAGAAAAGCGATCGCCGCTAGGAGAAATCAATTCAACTTCAATATTTTTCGAGAGATTGCCAAAAATTAAATTTATCTCGTTTGCATCGTCTATAATTACACTACCCTCAATTCGCTCGGTTGAAGCTTTCAAAATATAATTTTTCTGCTCTTGCTCTTGCATTCTACGAAAATCGATAAGTTGATACGGATTTTCAGTTTGTGCGCTAGCAGGCAAAGAGGTTATTACAGTAGATAAAGCTAGTAACATCCCGATAAATTGAGCTTGCTTTTTCGTAACTTTATTCATGTTAAAATTAGCCTAGATTTGCGATCGCCTAGAGCAAATTTATCCTTGAGTCTATTTTCATTCCAACAGTGATTTCACCAGATTTCTGCCTGGTGTAAAGTAAATAGCTTTTTTCAAAAGGATTTAGCAGGCTCTCCTCACCAATACCTTTCGGTTAAGACTCACTCCACCCAACCCCCCGATGAATTGGAAGGTATTATTCCCCCCTTTTTAAGGGGGCTAGGGGGGATCTACTTACTTGCTACATCAATTGACATTGAGGGATGTACATCAGAATATCTAGCAACTAATCGAGAAACTTGTGGGTTGTATAATCGCAGATAATTCCAATAATTCCCGAATACTTGACGCACATATCCTTGCGTTTCTCCAAAAGGAATTGATTCGACAAATTCATCAGGATCTTGAGTATTGAAACGCTTTAACCATTTTTCTACGTTGCTCCAACCCGCATTGTAACTCGCGATCGCCAACAATGAATAATTATCAAACCGATTGTGGGTGTAATCCATATACCAGGTTCCTAGTTGAATATTGTCCTGGGGATTTTCTAAATTGTAAGTAGGTACGTTAATCTTTTCTGCTATATATTGAGCTGTACTAGGCATGACTTGCATTAATCCTACTGCTCCAGCTACGGAACGAATTTTCGGTTCAAAACGTGATTCTTGACGAATTAAAGCCGTAACTAAAAGCGGATTGAGCTGATGTTGTTGCGCCCAGGCTTGAATTAATGGTAGGTAAGGAAAAGGATAACGCGCTTGCCAATAGCCTAGCTGTTTACTCAAATTTTGATACTCTGCTTTTTCTAGGGGAATATCTCTATCTTCTAGAGTAGAAATCTCATTAATTCCAATTAAATTTTCTCCCTTAGCTAAATGCATCAAGCCATTAGTAAATTGTTCGGCTACAGTTGGCTGTTCGGGATTGCTATATTCAACTTGCCATAATGCTAAAGCCTCAGCATCTTGTCCTAATTGATAGAGTTCTTTTAAAGCAGGAGAACCAGCAGGCGGGAGAACACGTTGAGACGATAAAAATTCGGGATTTATCTGACGCACGGTTGTAAAGCTACCAACATCTAAACCTAAAAGTGTAGCCGATCGCCACGCATAATAAGATTGAGGAAACTTACTCAAAACAGACTCAAAAGCAGTTTTGGCATTTTCGCTTTTACCTAATTTCTGCGCCCATTTTCCTACCCAAAAACCCGCTCTGGGTGCAAGAATACTTTCGGAGTTCCGTAGGGGAATAACTTCCGCCCATCTCGTTGCTGCTTGATAATTTTTTTTAGCAGCTTTGTCCTGTGCAACTCGCCAGCGATATTCGGCGGCGGCTTCTGAATCGCCATATTTATCTAATAAGAATTGTCGGACTTTGGCAGCAGATTGTTTGCTATTCAGGTTGTCGAGTAAATTCGCTTTTGCTACTAGTGCTTCCCCTGCTTGTTTGGGAAAATGATTGACAATTCGCTCCAAATAAGCCATCGCTTCTGCTGGTTTGGATATCCGCGCTAATCGCATCAGCGCCATTCCAGATTCTTCTGCGTTGGGATAAGCAGCTACTAGTTGTTTGTAAACAGAAATAGCTTCTGTTTGTTTGGTACTCAATTGCAATCCTCTGCCCCAGCGATAAACGTTGCGGGGGGTACGAGGCGATTTGGCGTAGGCGACAGCAGCTTTACCATATTCCCGATTCTCCCAGTAAGCTTGGGCGACTGTTTGCCAATGTTGGGGTTTGAGTTGCGCCGCCGACTGACTGACTAAGCGATCTAAAACAGGGACGATCTCCGGCTTCTGGTAGTCAGATTGCGCCAAAAGTAACTGCAATCGCGGCTGCTGGGGATTTTGTTGCAGTAGCAAACGGGCAATTTCTAAACTGCGGGGATGGCTGGGAAATAAGGCGATCGCTTCTTGCCAATATTGCGGTTCGTTTTTTCCTAGTACGAACAAGGCTTCTGCTGCTACCGGACTTTTAGAATGGCGCTGGAGTAAGTCTTGCCAAGCGGCTTGAGTTCTTACCTTATCTCCCATCAAAGAATACGCTTGGGCGCGTTTGAGGGCGATATGAGCAGCTAGTTCGGGATAATCTTTTTCTAAATCTTGCAAAACCGCGATCGCTTTGTCCCCTTGCCGTTGTATGATAAAGTCGCTCGCTAGAAGGTAACGGGCGCGGCTGCGATCGCGAGAGTTAGATTGTTGGGCGATCGCTTGTAATTGTGCTGCTCTTTGGCTGGGAGAAACAGAAACTAGGGATAAAACTCCCGATTTTGGAATATCTAAGCCGTTTTTTCCTTGCGGTTTCAGCAGAGCAATTCCGTTTTCTCGATAGTTATTGTAGTTGGCAACTATTAGCGGTACGCCCAGTAGAGCAATAAATAAGCATACCCCAGCGGCAAAAGCATAAGATCGTCGCTGCAACATAAAGATTAAGTTTAGTTAACCTGAACTTTAGATTAAATCTCTGCCAATCTAGCATTCCCAATTGGCAACTGGCTGCTGCGATCGCTTTTAATTTTTTCTCTAGTTTGATGTCATGTCTTGCACTTGGGCGATGAAAAATCGCAGCTAAACAGACAAAACCTGCCTGCGCGGGTTTAAAACCCTTAATTTTTCATGAGTCCGCACAGGCGAACTTTGATTGTGTAGTCAAGCCAGTGCGTTGCGGAAGACAGTTGCGTGCGGGAGGAACCCCCGTTGTAGCAACTGGTGTGCGAATTCTATTCGCCCAAGCTTGGCTGTGTAACGCGGAGATAGAATCAGCGTTGGCATCAATTACAACTTGACTAAAACCCCAGGTTCTTTTTGGATCGGAACCACATTTAATATATCGGTCTGAGAGCAGTATTTCAGATCTTCGTGACAGTCTAGGCGTAATAATCGCCTACCGTGGCTGGCTTGGTGCATTAGCTCTAATAACTTATCTTGCCATTGGGTAAATAGTGCGATCGCGTCGATAACTTCATCGTTACCTGCTATTTCTTCGATTGGCAAGCTAGTCTTCTCCCATAAACTCTGAGCGATTGCCCCCGCACAAACTGTATCCTCTAATGAAAAACTGCCTTCCCAACCCGAACCCACAATCCATAGTGTTTCTGGTTGTTTTTCTAACACGTACTTTACTACTGCTGCCCGATTGATCAAAGCTGCTGCCATTACAGTTGGAGCATTCTCGATCTTTTGTAGGGCGCGAGTCCCATTTGTTGTACTAATAAATAATCGTCTACCTTCAACTTTTTCTGGGGTGCAGTCGAGGGGAGAATTGCCCATGTCAAAGCCTGCAACTTTTCCCCCGCCTCGTTCTCCTGCCCGCAGCCGTTTTTCTGGCGACCATTTATCGCTGACGTGCATGAGTTGTTCTAGATCGCTAAATACTTGAACGGCTTCGCCACCAGCGGCTAAAACAGTTGCTATGGTAGACGTGGCTCTGAGTACGTCTACGGCGATCGCACAATCTGGGTTACAGTCTCCAGGTACTAATTCTGGAGTGTGATAGACGTATAGCTTCACGGGGGAGCGCCCTATAATTTTAAATTTAATTCAAACTTCCGCAATCTTACCAAAGATTGTTTAACAATTATCTTTGATTTTGGTGCTTGCTAAGTTTGAATGAGAAGGGCGATCGCGAACGGTTTATGCTGCACAAGTACTATTTCTAGCTTTTCCTTTCAATTGCAATATGTGGTGTCTTTTGTACTATTCAGAAATTCAAATACATACGATTATAAATTTCTATAGATCGAGCGAACTTAAGATAGTTTCATGCAGCATGTCTCTAGAAGGATGCCACAGATATTCTTTGAGATTGATTTTTCCGGCTGAGTTGAATTTTACTCCTTCTTGCTCTAGCAACGATTTTTGCAAGTAGTCTGCACCATGTCGCAGAGGTGAATAGGAGATTTCGCCTTTGGCATTAATCACTCGCTGCCAGGGAATATCGGAGTTTTTATCTACGCGATAAAGAGCATAGCCGACTAGACGAGCTTTACCATAGAGATTTGCTAAGTCTGCTATTTGTCCATAGGTGGCTACTTTTCCTCTAGGAATTTGGCGCACTATATTGTAGATGGTATTGTAGGTAGACACTAATAGCAATCCGTGATGAGCGTCATTGGTAATTGGTAATTGGTAGTTGGTAGTTGCTCTCTCCCCCAGCAACCCTGCGCTTTCTCAGCTCCGCGACTCTCTCTTTTCCCCTGATCTCCAACCACTAGCCACTAGCCACCAGTCACTGTTTCATCGTGGAAATACGTCAATAATTTGATTCAGGTTCATGGCGTAAAATTCATCGCGGTGTGTTATCCCTGCTAATTCCCACAAAAATACGCCTTTTGCTCCCAATTGAAAAGCCTGTTCTGCCCAGTTTCGATAAATTGGAATTCGTTCTTTTTGTAATACAGTAGCTGGGAGAGGAGAACGATCTGTCTCTGACTGACAGCGACACCAGCCCATTTCTCCTAAATACCAAGGTTTATTACCAAATACAGTAGCGCGAGATTTAATCCATTCTTCTCCCATTTTTACGTAACTTTCGGGAGTCTGGGGGCGATCTGGTTGTAGTAAATAATCCCAACCACGGCGATCGCGGAATTGTCTACCACACTCGTTAGGTTTGTTAAATTCTACTGCTTCATGGGTATACATATGGATGCTTCCCATTGTCAAAGTACTATTTGGCGCAAACAGATTAGTTTTTAGATCGATTCCTTCATAATACTGGCTTTCGTTTTTGAGATAATTTAATTGCAAGTTTATAGGAGAATTCAACCAACCCTCTTCACCTGTAGTAATATTAACTTTTGGCAAACTCCTTTTCACAAAACTAGCTTGGCGATTTAACCACTGAGCCACTATTTGATGAGAATACAAATTGTTTTCAATCTTTTGATTCTCCATACTGTAGCGATTCTTACCCCGTGGTTCGTTCATAATATCGATAATTGCTACTTGAGAATATTTTCGACAAACTTGAAGTACGGGTTTAATGTGAGTTTGAAATAATTTTTCAATTGCTGGACTTGTATAAAAATCAAGGCTATATTTCAAATAATATTCTTCATCTTTGCGGTTGCAATAAGCGTCAAACCATTCTTCTCGATCGATTTTGCTTACCCATTCTAAATATCTAAGAATACCACCGTACTCGATCCAATAGTTAGCCAAAACAGGCACGAGATAAAATTCCATTTCGGCTAATGACTGCATCATCGCGTCTAAAACCTCTAGCACTCGACGATCCATTTGTTGAGCCGTCGTCCACAGCATGGCATCAAAATGAAACGGTCGATTGACTCCCTTTTTTACAGTTTGTCTTTTGTCTGAGGGATAGTTATTACCAGCAAGAAACCGAATTGCATTAATTTTACTGCGATCGCGTAATCGAGCTAATCCCAATTCGTCTTGCAGGTATTTACGGATAGTTTGACGTAGATTAGCTTGAGGATTTTCCTTTGCTTTCCGATAGCTTTCTGTCAAGAGATAGAAAGCATTAATTCCATAGAAAGGTTCGGAAACTGCACTGTTAGCAGGCAGTAAATGAGTGGCGATCGCTCCCATCGCTGCATACGATCCAGCTTGAATTAATTGCCTTCTAGTTAGATTCATAGGAAAGTCAAAAGCTAAAAGTTAAAATAAACTGAATTAGAGTATCATGTTCGCTAGCTTAATTTCATAAGCGTTTGCTCCACCAGACTTAATTTAACTGTTTGCTGCATCAATACGATAAAGTTTTGACTTTTGACTTTCAACTTTTGACTTTCTTCACGGTGATTTTGGTTCTGTAGGGGGCGCAGGGGGCGCAGGTGTTTCTGATTCTGCCTTTTTCCCAGCTCCGAATGTATACCAAATTTGAGCTTCAAAACTGCCACCAAATTCAGTTAGGTTTTTAAAACCACCTACAGACAAAGTTAAATTGTCATTCGCACCCCAACGCATCTGTCCGCCGATTTTGGAAAAATCTTCGTTATCTGATTCTCGCAAGCGATAAATCCCGTAAAATTGCGTTGCGAGGGCGAACCGACGCAATATATCGACGCTGAGTTCTCCAGTGAGACGCAACTCATCGCTAGACGAGCCGAAATAATCGCGATAGCCGACTTCTACAGTTCCATAACCAAAACGCTGTTTGCCAACTTGAAAACCTCGGCTGACGGGTAAACTCACTTCTACGCCAACATCTTGATTCCCCGCACCGGAGGGATCGTCGTCAGCATCGTAACCTAAAGGTAGGATGATATTAGCTTGTAAGGCTGTTGCCCAGTAGGGATCGCGGTTGAAGCGCCAGCGAATACCAGTTTCTTGAGGTGCAAAGCCTGAATTTTCATCTCCGCCTCTGTCGTCATTTTTCGACCAAGCAAAGGGTGATTTGAAAATAAAGGTCAAATTGTCTTGTAAACCATGTTCTAGATAAAACTGAATTTCTTGTTTGTGAAAAGTGTCGGTATCGAAATTGCTATAGCTGAGGGAAGTGAAGTTGAAGTTTTTTGGTTGAGTAAATCCCCCTGCTAAACTTGGCAATGTGTCTGCGATCGCCCATACTCCGCTGAGTAACACTGTAGCGATCGCTCCTTTGAGGTGCTTTACCCTAAAGCCCATTCTCCCTCCTGTATGACTCCTTTAAAAGTCTTTGCGGCATCTAGGGCATTATAGGGATTATTCTTGTACAAACCGTAGTGCATTAAAGAAAACTTATCTAGTCCCATGTCAGAAACCGTTTTTAACCAACTCGGTTGTGCCATGATCGCAAAGTCTCGCGTCACCGTATCGGCACGACCCCCATTGGGATGAAATTCTTTGATTGAAGGCTCGTAGTGCGACACCATCAAGGATTTGCGGTATTTGGAAAAAATTTCGCAACACTGGCGAATTTGTTCGGGGTTGCCTGGGTCGGGGCGCTGAATTTCTGGGTTAAATTCCCCTGCTGGTCTGGGTCGCATCGATTGAAAAGCAATACCATCCATTTGCTGCATCATCTGGGCAAAAGGGGGAATCATGCTTCTACCGCTACCCCGAGCGGGAAAATCAAACGTCACAATCCATCCACCCCAACTAGGGGCTACCCAAGCACTAGGCAACTGACGCTTAATAACTGCCCTCGCCTGCAAAAGATTTTGCATCAGTTTTTGGTAGTATTTCTCGGTTTGGGCGTTATACGTATCTGCGGGTACGCGCCAGTAGGAAAATTCAGTTGCTAGCGTCCAGTAGGTTTGTCTGCCTTTAGGATTGGCTTTGCGAATGTATCCAGCCAATTCTTCCAAGTCTTCTAAATATTGCTGGGAAATGTGATAGTCTCCCGTAGGTAGTTTAGTATCATCTTCCCAGGTAATGACTTGCAAGCTGTAACCAGCAGAAAACCAAGCTGATAGCAACCCTTGACGATGCCAAATTCGCCAGAAACTCAAATCGCCTTGTTTCCCATTAACACAGTTGAGCCACCCAGTGAGAAAATCAGGCGACCAAGCTTGAACTAATTCTCGCACGGCGGGGTTTGCTTTAATCTCTCCTATGAGTTGAGCCGGATCTGCTCCAACACCAAGATGCCAACGGGTAGCGTTGCCCGCTTGCAATACTGGCTCTTTGCCAGCAAAACGGCGATCGCAAAATGTTAGCAGCATCGAAGTGGCAAACAAACCTTGCAAATATTGACGACGAGAATAGCGGTTCATGGTGGGCTAAGGCGTTGCAGAAGCTTATAGTGTGGGTTGCCAAATACCTCTTGAAAACCTGGCAGTGTGGTTTCAGTCAGTTGAGGCCAATAAGATAAAATCCGGTCTTGCTCGCTACCGCGAGTCTGCGCCCCTGGAATCAAAATATAATCTGTCAGCAAATCTGGCTGTTGTAGAGCCAAGAAAAACTCGTTTTGATAAGGCAAAATAAAGTAGCTAGCATCATTGAGCATGTAAATAACTGGAAAGTTAACTGCATCGTCAAGCAATACCTTTTGACCTGGTAAAAGTTTTTCGTACAACACCTGAGCAATTTGCCTTTGTGCCTGTTTTTGTTGCAGCCATTGTTGTACTGGAATTGTGGTCAAATGTTCTTGACGAAAGATCTGTCGCCAAAAAATAGCTTCTTCTGGTATGACCCGATCTTGTTGTAAGAAAGACACACCGATCGCTAAATTGGCAGCTAAAGCTGCTGTCAGCAAGGAACGCTGCCAGAATTGAGTTGGGGTTTGGAGTTGGACGATCGCTGGTAGAATTCCTAAAAAAACTCCAAAGCGGCTGACTTCTGCCATAAAGGTTCCCTGGAAAAATCCAGCTACTAAAAGCATGACTGGCAATAGTAAAATTGCTGTAAATAACAGCTTTTGTTTCGATTTCCAGATCGTCCAACCCGCGATCGCTAAATATACAGGCACGACTTGTACCAGCCAAGCGAAGCTCTGCCACCAACTATTCAAAAAATCTTCTTGTTGCAAGAAGATTTTAGTTTCTGCCAATCTCATCCCGCTGTAATGGCTGTTGAGAAAATAGTAGGCATCTCCAGTAAACATCCAGTTCATATACAACCACGTCGCAATCAGGACGAGGCTCATGAATAGGGTGACTAAAATTGCCGTTACTTTAAAATCCCAAGCTTCGGTAGGAAATAACAGCAAAACGATTAAGGCGATTGCGGGTAAAATTAGCCAAGCTTCGTAACGCAGTAGCATTAGGGGCGCTAATCCCAGTCCTAACAGAACTAAGAGTAAGGTAGTCGGTAGCGATGGTATTTCTTGCCCTTTCGCCAACATCCATAGCACTGCCATCAGCAGCATCAAGAAAATCGTCACGGCAACCCAAACTGGACTTCGCAGTAGCATTAAGCTAAAAGCGGGGTTCAAGACAATTAAGACAGTCCAAACGCTACGCCAAATCGAAGGAACGGCAATATTGCCCATCTGCCAGACAATTAACCCGACTGCGATCGCCCCTAGCAAGGCTTGCAAGGTAATCGCCGAGCCAACAATCAACGTGGAATAGACCAGTAACGGCGGGAAAATGGACACGATCGCCCGATATCGGGGTTCAGCTCCATTGAGGGCTTGCAGTGCTTTTGCTCCCAGAAACTCTGTGTCGTAGTTAGAAAAGCCACTCATATCTAGCCAAGCCAAAATCAGACCCAGCCCGATTAGAGCGATTGCCCCTGCACTTAGCCCTTTCAAAAGATTAGGCATGTCGGAATTGACCAAAGATAGTTCATTTATTTACGTTAATCGGTCGCGGCTATCTCGCGTCCAATTCATTTGACCGTGCTAATGAAACTATTGTTCTTGTTGCCACTCGTGCAGCAAGCGGAGAGCAGGGAGATACAATCGGAGCGGGCTTCTACCTACCTTGAATTCCCAGCTATCAGATTGGAAATTCTGGTGGCAGGACTCAGACCTTCCCTTCTCATGATTTCTCTGTTCGTGCAGGAGGCAGCAGGATCGATCCATCTGCTATTGACTTGCCACCTACTTTTTTCTCGATATACTCGATCTAACTGTTGCCATTTGCTCCAGCTTGCATGTATTAAGTAGTTATGTTTTTTCATATGCTGCACGTTCATGCATATACTCTACGTATATATGGACTCAGGCAAAGCTTCTAACTAGAAATACGACATAATTGGTTGCCCATAGCTTTGAGTCACTGTTTTTATTTATACCATAACCCGAGTAGTTATTTATACTTTATTGAGCGAATATTTGTAGCTTGATATAGGCTAAAGGTGAAGCGGTCGCTCGGTCTTAAAACTTGAAAACTGGAAACAAAATCGGAACTATAATTGTCAGTGATGTTTTTACAATCAACCAATTAAAAGTTATATAGCAAGCTACCTTGTTATCTCAATCTATGTTGCCTGTTAGATTTTGACAAGCAGGAGTCAGGAGTCAGAAGAATTAATTGAAAACTTTGTTAGGCAAACCCACAGATAGACAAACCCACATTTATGCAGACCCATAGCCTACGCTCAGACTATTATGCGTACCCTATCGTACAGATTCAAGGAAGGCGATCGCTCGGTCGAGGCAAACGCAGTGAGATTGTTATATTTGGGTAGTTGCTTTGACTGCCTATTTATTATTTAATAGCTGAATTGCTTGTTAATCGGTTGCAAACTCATATTATAAGCCACTTGTCCAACTTATTAGAATTATTTTTATATAACTTTATGTCGATTGAGACAAGCCATTATGAGTAGTGTTTCTTAACTGGTAAAACATACAAAAAATCAACAGGCGATCGTGCCAACCGATCGAAAATTAGCGAAAATTAAAAATTTTGTGAGAGATTGTGCGACCGATAGGAGAAAAGTCTTGAATAGGAAAAATAGCCGCACTGCGATCGAATTAGGGCTAAGCGCGATCGCGCCTTTGTGCTTGTGTATGGGATTTGCTCCTGCCGTGCTAGCCCAATCAGCAGAAGTCATTTCCCTCAAAACGCTCGGTTATAATCGTTCAATCGTCCTGAGCGGAGTAAATCCAGAAGTTGAAATTAGCGTTCCCGCGCCCAGAGGTGGACTTGACCCTAGTAAGAGTTTCATGGAGCTAAAGCTGGAACCCTCATCGGTACTCAATGAGAATTCTTCCGTACGGTTGCTCGTCTATGGCGAACCGATGAAGGTCGTTTCTGTCAAATCGCTGCTAGCAAATCCGGTTGTCAAACTACCCATACCGTCTCTGCCTGCGGGAGAATCGTATATTAATGTATCGATCCAGCCCTATTTATTCATCACCAACGATACTCGCCGAGACATACCTACAGGTAACTTATTTTTAAAAGTCAATAAAGATAGTTTTTTCCAAATTACGCCACAGTATACCGATCGTAGTATTGATGGCTTCTTCAAGTCTTTCTACAAACAAATCGATCTCGTCGTTCCCAACCAGCTGAATCGCGATCGCGCCGAAGTTGCCTTGTGGCTGTACAGCGTCTTAGCCTACCAGTTTCGCGAATATCAAATTCCGATCTTTTGGCGTTGGGGTACAGCTCCTGCTACGCCTGGTTCAGCGCAAGTTGTGTTACACAACGACCCAAACGGTCCTGATGTCGAGCGGCGGGGTTCTGTATTGCGGGTGCGGGCAAATCCCAGAGCCGTACAGTCTCTAGCCGCAGACTTTTATCAGCCAGCTTTAGTAGGGCGGGGATTGACGCTAGAAAGCGTCGATACCTTTAGACCGAGAACCAATATCCAAAGCCGTTCGTTTCAAGAACTTGGCGTTCGCAACAGCGTCATCCGCATGTCTGCGGGAACGCAATCATTACCCCTACAATTCGACTTAGCTCAACTGGGAGGAAGACCGCAAAACCTAGATCTCGTCCTGAATGCTACCTTTACCCCTACCTACGGACAGCAGGGAGAGCGCCTCACCGCGCAAGTTTATCTTAACAATACCTTAATCCAGTCTTACAATCTTCAAGATAAGACAGTTCTGAAAACAACTTTGGCTTTGCCGACTAACCTACTACAGCGGACAAATAATCTAGAGGTGATGTTTGCCTACGCTCCTAACGAAGGAGGTGGGCAAAACAAACCTACGGGCGAAGTGATCGTTCAACTCGATCGGGAATCGTTTTTGAGTTGGAGTGGCTACCAGGGTCCGACGGGGACTTTAAGCGATTTGCCCCATGTGTTTTTGCAACCGGGACAGTTAGTTATCGATACTTCTAGACCCTCATTACTAGCCGCAACAGCTTATATGTTGGGAGCGATTAGTCGCTTGGGGCAGCAACCAGTGTTTCCTCAACTGGTAGATGCGGCATCAGTTCAAGATTGGTCGAATTTACCCAAAGATCAACTCGACCGACCCCCAACATGGAGACTCATGGCGATCGCGCCTCAAACTCACGCTCTCCCAGCACCAGTAAGGCTGAATGAAGGCACGTTTGAAATTTTCAACCCCGTCAATCAAAAGCTGTTACTACAAGCTCAACCTACAGATCCGTTTGGAATTCTCCAATATTTTAACTATCAAAATACACCGACCCTGTGGTTGAGTTGGTGGGGGCTAGAGCCAGCGATGGCGGAACAGTTAGGACAAGCTTTGGGCGACCCGCGCACTTTGTTAGCCAGCCAGTTAGATGGTAACGTCGTCACCGCCACCGACTCGCGACGAGTTCAAATTTGGGATTTGGGCGATCGCACTCTGCAAGTTAACTATCCAGGGGCGAGAAGCTGGCAAATTTTCTGGCAGCGTTACGTCAACCCTTTAATTGTAGTCGGTTTGATCTTGGGGGGATTCGTTGCTTGGCGAATTTATCAGCGCGTCGGGCGATCGCCCGGTGCTACAGCTACAGCCGCTAATCCAGTTGAAAAAGCTAAAAAACTATGAGGGATTTTCAACCCCAAATTGAGGCTAAACTTCTAGAGTCGGGTTGTCTGACCTCGGAACAATTACAAGAGGCGATCGATTTACAAGCAAAAATTTCTTGTTCTTTAGGTAAAGCCTTATGGAGCTTGAATTTCCTGACACAGGCAGAGTTTTTGCACCTGATCGGCACTATTAGCGGACACATCTTACTAACAGATTGGTTAGTCGTCTCTGGCAGCGTCCTAGACTTTAGCATTGCCAAAACTTTTGAGCCAGCGTACTTGCGGGAGTTAGGTTTTTTTCCCTGCGCTTGGCAAGACAGCAATACCCTGGTTGTAGCCGTAGAAGAACCGAATAATATTGCGATTAGGCAAGCAATCCGTAGTCATTGGTCGCAGGTCAACATTTATGAAGTTCTCGCCACCGAAAACCAAATTTTCAGCTTGGTATTTGAGGAAAACCTGGCTGCGGAACTACTCGACAAGGGTAGATTGACGGTAGCGCAATGGCAGGAAGCCCAAGCAATTCAACAGCGTACCGGATCGCCATTGGGAGAAATTCTGCCGCGCTTGAATTATTTGCGACCAATTGACTATGTAGAAGTCCTTTCTTTACTAACAGGTTTGAGCATTTTTTCTCGCTTAGCTGGGGCGGGAATTAGGCAAATCGACTTAAAACTCATGCAACGCTTTGACCCGCAAGTGATGATGGGCGATCGCTTCATCCCCTTGGCTTGGGTTAAGCCGCACGCCCTCATGGTTTTGGTGCAAGACCCCTTCGATCTGGTTGTAGAAGCTGCGATCTACGCTCAATTTCCCGGGGTGGAACTGGTTAAAGTGTTGGGGACGGAAAACGATATCACGCGAATGCTCGATACCTGTTATCGTCAAGAATTCAGCCGCCGTGCCATTTACCAACTCATGGCGCGATCGCCTAAAGACTCTGCGGCAAGGGTTTTTACCCCCGCTCAAATTGCTGTTGGCTATATCTTATTTGCCATAGTTTTATGGGGTTTAGCGTTTGACTGGTGGCATACGCTAGCATTTTTAATCGCCGCCTTGAATATTTTCTTTGGCGGTGCGGTGATGTTCAAATTGATTTTGAGTCTAATTGGAGCCGCCGATCGCACTCACCAAATTACTAAAGTAGAAGTGAATTCGATCGACGAGCAAACTTTGCCAACCTATACTGTTTTAGTCCCAGTTTATAACGAACCAGAGGTGACACCAATTTTAATTGATGCCCTCAGTAAACTCGACTATCCGCATGAAAAACTCGATGTTCTACTCTTGTTAGAAGAAAAGGATTTAGCCACAATTAACGCCGCCCAAGCTGCTAACCCTCCACGCTATATTCGTTTTATTTACATTCCCGATAGCCATCCAAAAACCAAGCCGAAAGCTTGTAACTACGGTCTTTCCTTTGCCAGAGGAGAATATTTAACTATTTACGATGCTGAAGATATTCCCGATCCCGACCAACTAAAAAAAGCAATTTATGCCTTTAGAAATGGTTCGCCGGATTTAGTTTGCGTCCAAGCTGCGCTCAATTACTACAACCGCGATGAAAATTTTTTAACGCGGATGTTTACCTTGGAATATTCCTATTGGTTTGACTATCTATTACCAGGATTAGAAACTTTAGGGCTACCGATCCCGCTGGGGGGAACGAGCAATCATTTTCGTACCGATCGCCTGCGAGAATTAGGCGGTTGGGACCCTTTCAACGTTACCGAAGATGCAGATTTAGGAATTCGCGCCAGCAAGCGAGGATATACGGTAGGGGTGATTAACTCCACGACTTATGAGGAAGCTAACTGCGAGTTTAAAAACTGGGTTCGGCAGCGATCGCGCTGGATTAAAGGCTACATGCAAACATGGTTAGTCCACAATCGCGCCCCACTTAAATCGCTACGGAAACTAGGCTTAAAAAGCTGGCTTGCCTACCAATTTTTAATTGGAGGCACGGTGCTGATTTTTCTAATTAGTCCGATCTTGTGGGTCTTGTTGATTTACTGGCTTGCCACCCGTGCTTATTGGTTAGAAAATTTAATTCCTGGGTGGGTTTTATATATTTCTTTATTTAATCTTAGTATTAGCAATGCTTTAGGTATATATTTGAATATGATTGCAGTATTTCGGCGACGCTACTATAAACTTTTATTGTACGCGTTGCTCAATCCTTTATATTGGCAGTTCCATTCCATAGCCGCTTATCTGGCTTTATGGCAATTGTTCGCCAAACCTTATTATTGGGAAAAAACTATTCATGGACTTAGTAAATTTACCAAAACATATTTACAATTCTCCGAGTAATCGGCTCGCCCAATCGTTACAAAAATCAGAGGAAGGCGATCGCGCTAGCGGACTATGATAAGACATAAAAAGGTTAATAAAATTAATTTAAATAAGGTTTGGAAATCGGGAGTTGGCAGTCGGGAGTCGGTAGAAAGAAGAAAGAGAGAGGATGATTCTAAATCCGCCTTACTCCCTTATCATCTAGTCCCCTTGTCTCCTTGTCCCCCTCTCTTGACGGGGATAATTGTATGTCTACTAACAATACTTTCAGGTTGTGCTTTCCAGTCGCCCGAAGTTGTTACCAACAATACGAAAACAGTAGAAGACATCACTCAAACTGCTACGTCAACCACTGCTGCTATCCCCAGAACGGTGAAGACAACTCCAGTAGATGGGCAAGTCCTCCAGCAGCTAGAAGGGCGACTTTACCAACAGTTGCAAGTGCTGATGGCGAAAGCACAAGGAGCGCGACCTGATGGCTATGTCTATACGGTAGACTTGAGCCAAATCCTTTACTATGCAGCTGGAAAAAAAGACTCTAGACTGTATCTTCCCTTGCGGGATTTTGCCACTCGTAACTTGGTGATCGATAAAAAATCAGATCCTTACACGAAAGGATTTGTGCTTTGGCGTTATCGCGATGGTGCACCTGCTGATGCATCGGGGACGACAGAAGCTTTACGCTTGGCAGAAAGTTTGTGGCTGGGTAGCCAAACGTTAGGAGATGAAACAGATCGCCAACGGGCAATGTCGATTTTGCAAGGATATACCCGTCACGCTCAAATAGACCACGATAAATGGTTAATTCGCAACTATTTTAACTTGCAAACCCGCGCCTTTGCCAATAACTCCTTTCTCGTCGGCTACGACCCAGATTTATTGAAAATTGTCGCTCAAGTGACGGGCGATCGCACGTTAAAGTCAGTGGCGCAAAAATCCTACGCCACAATTCGCGAAGCAGCAACCCCTTCAGGATTGTTGTATGACATCATTCAACCAGAAGTATTGACCCTAGTACCAGAACTCAAACAACTAGCGATTTTCTCTCCCAATGATGTCGTGAAGCTAGCTAATACTTGTACTGTAGCAGAGAGAGCCGTGGAGGAAGCGCCGGAAGTCGGACAGCGAGTCATCCGCTTTGCCTTAGCACGAATGCCCAATCTCAATACATATTATTACGGGCGCAACGGAGAACCAGTCATTCCACAAAAGGCGGAAATTCCTACATACGCTTGCTTGGTTAGATTATCAGCAAAATTGAAGGAAGAAAAAGCCATGTATGCCTTCCTCAATCCCTTTGTCAACCATGCAGAGTTTATGGCACAAAACATCAATCAGTTTAGCCTTTACACCGTAGGTGAAGCGCTATTGGCTCTCCAGTCAGTCTCTCAGTTCAACCCACCTGGAAGTCAAGATCGGCTCCAAAGTTCGAGCGTTTCTATGAGAGATAGGGTATAGGGGAGGACAAGGGAGCAACTCAATTCGCATTTCGCAATTTGTGCTTTTTCACAATGACTCCTGTACGGGTGGGTTTTGAACACAGATTTTTGGCAGTGGTTGTTAAACTCTGCGCTAAACCCGCCCCTACGACTCCCGACTCCCTGAGAACTGGTCACTGGTCACTGGTCACTGTAAACTGGTGTAAACGATTTGTAGTGTCATTAGGAAAGATCGATCGCCCGTGCGGAAAATAGTTATTGCTGGCAACTGGAAAATGTTCAAGACCCAGGCAGAATCCCAAGAGTTTTTACTAGGGTTTTTGCCGTACCTGGTGGAAACTCCTCCAGAAAGAGAAGTGGTGTTGTGCGTTCCTTTTACGGACTTAAGCATCATGTCGAAGAATATGCACGGTACGAGAGTACAGCTAGGAGCGCAAAACGTCCATTGGGAAGCGTCAGGGGCTTATACGGGTGAAATCTCTGCTCCCATGCTGCTAGAAGTTGGCGTGCGTTATGTTGTTATCGGACATAGCGAACGACGGCAATTTTTTGGCGAAACCGATGAAACGGTAAATTTACGGCTGAAAGCAGCTCAAAGTTTCGGTCTGACCCCAATTTTATGTGTAGGTGAATCGAAGCAACAACGGGATGCAGGCGAGACTGAATCCCTGATTTCTATGCAGTTGCAAAAAGATTTGGTGGATATCGACCAGCACAACTTGGTCATTGCTTACGAACCAATTTGGGCAATTGGTACGGGGGATACTTGTGAAGCCAAGGAAGCCAATCGCGTTATCGGTTTGATTCGCAGTCAGTTGAGCAATCCTGATGTCCCAATTCAATACGGTGGTTCTGTAAAACCCAATAACATCGACGAAATTATGGCACAGCCAGAAATTGACGGTGCTTTGGTAGGGGGTGCGAGTTTAGAGCCAGATGGTTTTGCGCGGATTGTCAATTACAAGTAGTGTCGTATCGTAGGGGCGGGTTTTTTGAGAATGACTGTACCATACAAACATTTTTGCGGTTAAACCCGCCCTGACCTAACGTTTGGGTTGTAATTGACCAGATGAATGTCACGCAAAGGCGCAAAGGCGCAAAGATGGGAAGGGTTTTCGCGGTTTGTAGGGGCGTTCTCAAAAATTTTTAGGTGAAAATGGTTGTCCAAAGTTCTTTGGTGATTCGCGATCGCACTTTTGAGTGGGGCAAACGTACCTACATTATGGGGGTGCTGAATGTCACGCCTGACAGTTTTAGCGATGGTGGCGAGTTTGATAACCCTAGCGCCGCTTTAGAACAAGCCCAGCGCCTCGTAGCAACGGGCGCAGACATTATCGATATTGGCGGGCAGTCAACCCGACCAGGAGCGGTAGAAGTTAATGTAGCAGAAGAATTAGAGCGGGTACTATCGGTAATGCAATTGTTGCGTCCTGCAATTTCCGTGCCGATCTCTGTAGACACGACTAGAGCGGCTGTAGCTAGGGCGGCGATCGCCTCTGGAGCAGATATAGTTAACGATATTTCTGGGGGAGTGTTTGACCCAGAAATGCTGGCTACGGTGGCAAAACTAGGCGTACCAATTGTACTTATGCACATGCGCGGTACGCCGCAAACAATGCAACAACTGACGGATTACGAGAATTTAATTCGGGAAATCTATCAGTTTCTTGAAAGTCGCGTTGCAAAGGCGATCGCCTCTGGGATCGATCCAGATCGAATTATTATCGATCCCGGAATTGGTTTTGCCAAGAAATACCATCAAAGTATTGAAATCTTGCGTCGTTTGTCAGAATTTCGCGCTCTCAATTGCCCCATATTAGTCGGAGCATCGCGTAAAAGTTTCATCGGTCATATTTTAGAGCAACCCGACCCGAAAGCACGAGTCTGGGGAACGGCAGCAGCTTGTTGCGGGGCGATCGCTAACGGTGCAGATATTGTGCGCGTCCACGATGTCAAAGAAATGCATGATGTTTGTCGTGTGGCTGATGTTTTGTTTAGGAGTGAGGAGTGAGGAGTGCCTAGTGGCTAGTGGCTGGTGGCTAGAACTGCTCCCCTGCACCTGAAGCTCTCTTCCCCGACTCCCAACTCCTGTACGGGCGGGTTTAGCAAACATTTTGACTGCTAGAACTAGACATTTCGGGTCAAAACCCGCCCCTACCGACTCCCGACTCCCGACTTTACGATTTCTCTCTCATTCCCTTCCACAAAGCTTGATACTGCTGAATTGCTTCTGGAGTTAGGGGGCGCAAAAATTCGCTCTTGTCCAGAATACGATCGTTGGGTACTAGGAGAGGGCGCAGTTCTGCTTGAATGTTGTCGGGATCGATCTGGAGGGGAATCGGTGAATTTGTCCTACCTAAGAGGAGAATTTGTCGAGCAATCTGGGGTTGCCAGCAAAAATTAATCAATTGGTATTCTAAAGCGCGATCGCTGTTTGCCTGTATCGGATTTGCCCAGAGATCTGCCCACAGTGAAGTTCCAGACTGCGGAATTATCGCCGCAATCTGACGGTGGCGTTGCATCACAGGTATGATGTCGTTTGACCAGCCTACAGCTAACCATGTATCTCCCAAAATTAATGGCTGCAAATAAGTATCCGAACTGTAAAGTTTGACCTGCGGCTGGAGGCGATTCAACTGGACGGTTAAATCTGAGACTTGGCTCGGGTTTTCCGTGTTATACGATCTGCCGAGGTATTTGAGCGTTAAGCCGATAACTTCGCGGGGATGGTTCGGTAGAGAAATGCGATCGCGCAGTTCTTCTCGCCATAAATCGCCCCAGTCTTGCGGTTTCCAGTTTAAAGACTGGAATTTATCTCGATTGTAAGCAATGACAGTATAACCCCAGCGGTAGGGAGCAGCCCAAACATTGCCTTTTGCGTCAAATTGTCCTGCTTGGTTACGCCTGACTAATTCTTGCCATCGATTCGGTAGCTGCGACCATTGAGATAGTTGTGTCGGATCTAAAGGTTGAATTAGATTTTGCCTAATTGCTGCTGCAAGCCAGTAGTCGCCCACAGTTACTAAGTTAGCAGGGTTTGGATTTTGAGGTTTAAGCCATGAAGGTAGGGGAAGTTGCGATCGCCAATCTTCCTCTATTGGCTTTTGATTGTTTTGCTGCCAAGACTGCAAGCGATCGAATAGGCTACTCAGTTGTTCCACTGAGGCGAATTCTAGACTAGCAGTCTGCTGCATCTTTGTCCGAAATTTCTGCAAGACTTGATTGGGAAGCGAACCTTTGAGTAATTGTACGCGCAGTTTGGCTCGTTCTTGGGTGTTACACCCTGCGAGTAACTGACTGAGTAATAGCGTTCCCGTACCGAATAAAAACGACCTACGATCCATTTCCTTAAGCTGGTTGCTTCCGTTCCACCCCGAAACCAACCAAATCGATAATACTAGGTGGTTCTTCTATATTGGCAGGGCGTTGGTAGGTAATGATGGTACGCAAGCGTAAATCGGGAGTGGCAATGCGCATCTGATCCACTGCTACAGAACGCTTGTAGTAGGTTGTCATTTCTAGAGTTTGGCGCGTGGGTTGGTAAGTGAAACGTCCGGCGATCGCCCCTGCTTCGGAATAGCCTTCATCTCGTAAATAAAAACCCCGAATCGTTTCTGCTGTCGAATCAACTGCGGCGGCTGTTGGTGGGGGAATTTCCTGAATTATCGTATCTGAAGTAACGCAGGTATCGGGTACGAATAAAGCTTGCAGGCTCATTGATAGAGTTTCCCCAGTTTCCGAACGAGTGTTAAAGGCAATCGCAAATCCTGGTAATGAACTATCTGCGTCAACTCTTGCTAAATCAACTTTAATTCCATTTATGGCAGAACTAGAGAGAATTTGCTGTTTTTGCGCTAATTCTAGGGTAGATACATCATATTCGGTATACGACTTTTCTACCTGCCCTGCTAGTAGATAATGATAAGTTCGTTCAATTTTCCATTTACCCACGCAAACAGTAAAAAACTCTTGAAAATTTAGCATTTTTTTCTCAGTATGATGCGTTACGTCCTCAATCTCTTCCCTTGGATAGAAGATTTATGCTTGTGGCTAAACTAATGCTTCTAAGTTAATACATTGAGTACATTGAGTGCTGTGACTGCTCTAGATAAATTGTGAATTTTTTCTTGGTCGATTATTATAGATCGCTACGCCAACAAAAGCCTGAATTATTGTAGTTTATAAGTCATGTTACTGAGTGGAGCGGTTAAGATAACGCGATCGCCAATCTAGTTCAAGCGGGCAGGAAGTAGAGGTAGAAGGAAAAAATACTTACGTTAACTGTAGATTTACTTCGATCGCGCAGCACTAATCTTTCTACCCAGAGAAAACCTCGAACTTTTAGCTCTCTGGAATATTGACAATTTGAGGCTGAAATTAAGAAAAATGTAGCATTACAGCGATCGCTCTCCTTAAATCCTCTTTTATGCTTAAACTAACTACATATTAGCGAGAATAACACTACAAATTAGTATTTATTTTTGTGTAAATATTCTGAGAAAGTTATCGCTTTAAAAGCAATTTTGTCAAAAGTTAAATGATTGATAAGTAGAGTAAACTTTGCCCAATTGTTGCATAGCATATAAGAATCAGTAAAGGCAGGCATAGAGGGTATTCAATGGAACCACTTCAAAAACAAGTCCTGATCTTGAGTAATAAAGTCGATACCCTTTATCAGGTAGTCGATCGACTCAACAGTCAAGTCTCTTCCGCTCTCACAGAGTGTCGTTTAACTCCAGCATCAGCGCCAACAGATGTGATGGGAGAAGCTAATGGACGCTATGGAAATAATAGCTATAGCGCTTCCAAATCAGTGATGGAACACAAAGACGTGCTATTAGATAGCAACGAGTTAGATACCCATCTCCACAGTGGCGAAAAGGAGTTAGCGCCCGAAATTCAAATTCAGCGGCTCACAGCACAATTAACCGCAGCCTACAATCGGATAGCTGCCTTAGAAGAACAATTGCTAGCACGGAGAATTCACTAGTTAAGTGGTGCGTGGTGCGTGGTGCGTGATGCGTGGTGAAGAGTTTTTAGTTGTTAGTGACTTACGACTTACGACTTACGACTTAGTAATTCATTCTTGCCATCAATGCTTCGATCGCTTGTAGGAGTTGAGTCTGACTCCAGCCAGCCGTAAGAGAGGAGGCGATCGCGCAACCACCTGCGCCCATACCTTCTTTTACGTAACCTTGCTCGTAAGCGCGAAGTTGAGTATATCTGGAAGTTACAAAACTCAGTTCAGTTGACAAAAGCGTTACAGTATCTATACTGGCAGCAAGTTCAACTGTTTTCCCTGTCGGATCTTCCGCTACCCAGCGAGTAGTTCCTACAACAACAGCTTCAGAATGCCACTTGAGATGGTATGCCTTGACTACAGATTGCATTAAGGCATAAACAGCTAGCATTTGCGTACCACCAGCTAAGATAACTCCTTTTGTGCGACTAGCAGCGATCGCCATTCCAGCGACAACAATTTGCATCGGGTCTCCCACCGCTGCTATGAGTACGCCAGGATCGGCTACAGGTATCCGTTCCCACAGTCCAGCACGCTGTAACCCTGCTTGGACTAACTCCCATTTTTGGGTATGGTTGCAAATCGGATGACTGCTGTTTACCTTACCAGCAGCATCAACACCCAAACCAGTTAAAATAGCGAGTGCCGTTGTGGTTCCACCCACGACACACTCGCCAATAATTAGGTAGTCATGGGAACTTCTACCAAGACGTTCTCCCCAAACTAAACCTTGTTCCAGTAAATGTTTTACCGTTGCTAGTGGCAATGCGTTCCCTTGACTCAAACACTTGGCAGGAGTCCCGCCCAAATCGATTGTCGGTACGGTTGGCGGTTTGGGTAGCCCAGCATTAAATAAATAGAGAGGAATATTCAATTTCTCCACAACAGCACGAGAGATCGCCACAGGAGAAGCCCCCGCAGGCAAGGGAGGTAAGGCATTCTGCGGCTGAAGCTGGGGACCGCGTGCTAAAAATTCAGCATCCGCGATCGCCGTATATTGTCGATCTTCAGGAGTCAGACCAGCTGCCGAGATCCCGGGAATTAAGCCTGTTGCCGTAAACCCCAAAACACAAGCAAACGCGGGAGAACCACCCCGATATCGTTCTATCCACGCTTGTCCCTGTTTTAAGTGGGTGTAAATTCGGATCATTTAACTCCTTACTCATAGTCCATTAAAACCTGTACCCAACGGGGCGGACGGGGAATTGGATTGCCAAGGCGATCGAGGAGTAACCAAGCAACGAGGTGAACGACAAATAAATAAACTAAATTGCTGACTAAAACCAGTGCTAGCGCTAAGAATTGAATCACCAGCATACTCGGCTGTAGCAACAGTCCCAGCTTGTCAAAGATCCACTCCGCCAACTCCGTGACTTCTACAATTAGATAAACCCAGAGATCGCGACCAGACCAAATCGACATTAACCAAAAGCGAAAGAAGAAACCGATCGCGCCTAAAAGAGTTCCTAAAGCAACTGAGACGATCCAAGGCGCTCGCCGCCGCCAAGCAGCTCCTAGTAATACTCCCATCACCCCATAGGGCATAACATACAGCAAACTGGGAATTGGACCCATCAACACTGCTAACAGCAACCCAGAAACTCCAGCCGCCATCCATCCCGCCCGCGCACTCCATCGTAAATAGACGATCGCTACAGGGATCGCGAAGAAAATTCGTAGCAGGGGACCGAGGGGAAAATAAAAATTAATGAAATAGATCAAGCTGGCTGTACTCGCCAGAAAAGCTGTTTCCACCATTGCCAGTGGTGGGGCAGATTTCACGGGCGATCGCTCCGATTGCTGTGAAGTCGTAAGCTCGCTAGATGGGTTTTCCTGAAATGAATGGGGATCGCTCATGTACGTGTCTGAAACTTCTTCCAGTCTAGTCGGTCGAATGGTAATGGGTTCAGTCTTAAGTGGATAAAACTCTTAAAGCCTCAATAGGGTTACGGCGATTTTGCCGGAAAAACAAACATCGACATCTGTACCAGGAGCGCGATCGCGTTGGGCATATTCCCCTGCATAGTAAAAGCGATCTCCTTCAATCCGATAATTGACTGGTAGCGGTTGAGTTGAAGGTTCGCAAAACACCACTTCTGGCTCGGGATCTCCTGGTAGTAAGTGCGGCAAATTTACGTTCCAAAACGTGCCTGGTTCTGGCGGGCGATCGAGTAGATCGGCTAAGACTTTCGCCGTCCACCTTGCCGCAGTATCCCAATCTACATTGCGTTTGCCTTTGCGGTAGTGGGAAACTGCCACCCCAGGAATTCCTTGAAATGCTGCTTCTCTGACGGCTGCAACAGTTCCTGAAATGTAGACATCAGCCCCCATGTTACCTCCAGCATTGATACCGGAAAGCACGAATTTGACATCTTGACAAATATATGTTGTGGCTATGCGGGTACAATCGGCTGGAGTTCCGGCGATCGCATACTCGTTTTCGCTGCGACGATGAACGTGGATTGCTTGAGTTGTGGTGACTTGATGTCCGCAGCCAGATAAATGATCTCTGGGTGCAGCTACGATGACTTTGTAACCAGCCACGGCTTTTTGCAATGCCCGAATTCCTGGCGCGTCAATTCCATCGTCGTTAGTTAAAATTAAAGTCATAGCCTAAAGTTATAATTTATACTTATTTTTGCGGATAATAGCCAGCGATCGCCCAGCATAGCTGCATCATAGCTATGTTATATGAAAGCGATAGCCACGATTTTGAGCAGTCACTAAACTAATACGCTGGAATGAATGCGATCGCCTCTTGGAGTGCAAAGATTGAAGAAAGGAAAACTTCTGCCAGATGGCTATGCCAGAACAGTACGGATCGATCGCCCAATACTACCACGAACGCACGAAATACGACCCTGAGACGATTGCTGCTAAAGGTCAGGGGTTGGATTGGTCGAAGCAACCGTCGCCATTTAAAGAGTATAAGATCGGTACGGTTTTCGATCTCAAACCATACCTACAAGCAGATGCAGAGGCTTCAGCAGTCATTCCAGGAATTGCTTGGTGGCAGCAATTGTCTCATCTTTTACTATATAGCTACGGGATCACCGCCAAAGTTCCAACGATGATAGGGCAGCCGCTCTATCTCCGCTCTGCCCCTTCTGCTGGTGGGTTATATCCAGCCGAAGTTTATCTGATTTCTCGCGGTACGCCACTCATTCCAGCCGGACTTTACAGCTATAACCCGCTGACTCATTCTCTCACTCAGTTTTGGGAAAGTGACGTTTGGGGCGACCTGCAAGCAGCCTGTTTTCAACATCCAGCTCTAGAAAGTAGCGAAATTGCACTGATCGCCACAGCTATATTCTACCGCTCGGCTTGGCGCTACCAAGACCGCGCCTATCGTCGGATATTTTTGGATACAGGACACCTGCTAGGTAATATTGAACTGGCTGGTACTTTGACTAACTTCCGTCCCTACTTAGTTGGTGGATTTATCGATGCATCTGTCAACCAAATATTGTATCTCGACCCAGAACAAGAAGGAGCGATCGCGGTCGTTCCATTAATAGATTTGGCAGTACAACAATTACCTCTCAAATTACCTCTCAGTTGCACAGCCTTACCATCTGCTACCCAAGTTGAGTATCCCGAAATTCCCGACGGCGAATTACTGGCTTACTGCCATCGAGCAACGCAAATAGACGAAGCACCAGTAGTGAAAAGCCAGGAGCAACAGGAAGTCGCTAATTTAGAAGATAAATATAACTTTCCTTTTTGTTTGAAAGTTTCAACTAGAACTAACCCGATAGATTGGGGCATAAATTTAGTCGGGTTGGAGACGACAATACTCGAACGTCGCTCCACTCGTGCTTATACTGGCGCTGAACTCACAATAGATGAGTTAAGGGTCTTGTTAGATTTCACCTATCAACCTCAACATTACGTCAATCGAGGATTTGATGACGATCCAGACTATTTCGACTTAAGCTTAATTGAAACATTTATTGCCGTATCTGGAGTCACGGGCTTAGAAGAAGGTTGCTACTACTACGCGCCAAAAGCCCAAGAATTGCGGCAAATTCGATTTAAAAACTTTCGACGCGAATTGCACTTCCTCTGCTTAGGACAAGAACTCGGTCGGGATGCAGCCGCCGTCCTCTTTCACACCGCAGATCTGAAAAAAGCTGTAGCACGCTATGGCGATCGCGTTTATCGCTATCTACATATGGATGCAGGACATTTAGGACAAAAACTGAATTTAGCCGCTATTCGTCTCAACTTAGGTGTAAGCGGTATCGGTGGCTTTTTTGACGATCGCGTTAACGAAGTTCTTGGCATTCCGACTGACGAAGCCGTACTTTATATCACTACGTTGGGAAGACCGAGATAAAGTATAGCAGGGAGCAGGAAGCAGAGGAGAAAGACTTGGCTAATCTTGCTTGTAGACAGTTGAAATGTCCTAATCTATCCGCTCTCTGCTATAACTCAATTAGAGTCGTAAAATTTTCCGTGTTGACTGTCATTTGTCACTTGTCATCGGTCATTTGTGAGTTACCAATGACCAATGACCAATGACGAATGAAGCTCTACAATTCATTTCCCGATACAAAACTGGCTGAAAATTCGATCTAGTAATGACTCCGTGACTTCTTCGCCAGTAATTTCTCCTAGTGCTTGAATTGCGCCGCGTAAGTCAATCGTCCAAAAATCTAGAGGTAACTGCTGTTCGATCGCCTCTCGCACCTGTTCTAAGCAAGTTTGCGCTCTGATTAGCGCGGCGGCTTGGCGCTGGTTAATTGCTAAATCTAGATTGGCAGAATCTACCTTTCCCAATCGCACCTTTGTCAAAATTGCTTGCTCTAAAGCATCTATACCGCGATTGCAAGCAGCAGCCGTTGTCACTAACTGACTAATTTCGGCTGGATAATTCACTGTTTCAACCGCCGCAAGATCGATTTTGTTAATAACTAAAATTAACGGACGGTGTTTCACCTGAAGGTAAATTTCCTCCTCCGCCTGAGTCCATCCTGCCGCTGCATCAACTGTCAATAAAACTAAGTCGGCGGCTTGAGCGCTAGAAAGCGATCGCTCGACTCCCATTTTCTCGACTCGATCTTCCGTGGCGCGAATTCCTGCTGTATCTAATACCTGAATCGGAATTCCTCCAACGACGAGTTGAGACTCGACCACATCGCGAGTCGTACCAGGTAAATCAGTGACAATAGCGCGATCGCTACGACTCCAAGCATTCAACAAACTCGATTTTCCTACATTCGGACGACCGACAATCGCCACTTTTAATCCCGTGCGTAATAATTCGCCTTGATGGGCTGTAGCCAGAATTTTGCTGACTTCTACCCCAATTTGGGCTAGTTCTGCTCGAACTAGTGTTTCATCTAATGGTGGTAGATCCTCCTCAAAGTCAATTCTTGCCTCAATTTCTGCTAAGACATCCAAACATTTCGTTCGTAATTGACGAATTGGGTGAGCTAATTTTCCCTGTATACCTGCTAAAGCCGTCTGCGCTGCTTGCGGCGATCGCGCCCCGACCAAATCGGCTATACTTTCGGCTTGGGTTAAGTCTAAGCGTCCGTTTAAAAATGCTCTAAGTGTAAATTCTCCTGGCTGCGCTAGTTTGGCTCCTCCTTCCAAACACAACTGCAATACCTGCTGTACTGCCATAATTCCACCATGACAGTGAAACTCGACGACATCCTCTCGGGTATAGGAACGTGGAGCCTGCATGATTAGCAATAACGCCTCATCCACGAGTTGCTGTGTTTGGGGATGGCGAATGTAGCCATAGAGAATGCGGTGGCTTTCCCAGGCTTGTTTTCCAGGGGCGTAAAATAGATGATGAGCGATCGCGATCGCTTCATTTCCCGAGACCCTGACAATGCCTACACTACCTTGTTGCGGTACTACCGCAGTGGCAATGGCAGCAATAGTAGACGATGCGATCGAATAAGACATTTATCGCCGTAACACGCAACAGATAACATATATAAGGGCACGGCTGTGCGCCCCTACGAATGTATTGTAATCAAATCAGAACCACTACATTTTTTCTCAACAACCAGCTCGGTGCTATTGGCTGGCTTAACACCCTCCTGACTTCTGTACGGACGAGTTTAATTGCAAAATTATGTATTCTAGTACAGGCTATCGGTAACAAACCCGCCCCTACGACTGAACGGACGGGTTTAATTGCAAAATTATTTGCTCTATTACAGACATGGACAAAAAACCCGCCCCTACGACTTCTGCCTTCTTACACTAATAGTAGGCGCTCTTGTAGCCCGTCGTCACTCCGTTAGCAACTGCACCAATGACAGGACTACCGACAATTTTTAAGCTTTCTAATGCCTTTGCCAGCGCCGAACGATGAGCTTTGCCCATACCTACAACTAAAATACTCGCATCTATATGGGCAGAGAGAAGATTGCTATCTGCTAGTCCTAATAGTGGCGACGTATCGTATACGATCAGATCGAAAGCAGATTCAAATTGTTTTGCTAAGCTTTGCATCTTGTGAGATGAGAGCAAATGGGCAGGATTGGGTGGAATTTGTCCGGCTGTCAAAACATACAAACTCTCGACTTCTAACGATGTCTTGCTGACAGAAAGTTCGGCGCGATCGCTATTCTTGATTGCGACTGGTTCGCAATTGACTCGATGCAACACATCTTGAAAATTGATGTCATTCACAATGACATTACTTAAGCCAACGGTGTTACTTAAACCCAAACGTTTGTGAATGTTAGGATTTCGTAGATCTGCATCTACTAGTAGCACTCTCTGCCCCATCATGGCGGCTGTTTGAGCTAAATGGAGTGCCACGGTAGATTTTCCTTCTTCCGCAGCAGCAGAAATGACAGCCAAAGACCGGATCGGCTTATCAAAACCCAGAAAGCGGATATTCGTGTACAAAGAGCGCAAAGATTCCCAAAACTGAGCCATAGTTTGCTGTTGAGTTTGTGGCTTTTGTTGGCTCGATTTTGCGATCGGATTGATAGATTTTACGAGTTCGGTAACACCAGCCTTAACCGAACTAGCGTCTTTCTTCAGCGGAATTTCTCCTAGTAGTGGCAATCGGGTTAAATCTTTCACATCTTCAGGCGTATGAATCACATTGCTGAATTTTTCGATCAGCAATGCTACTGCAATACCTGTCAATAAACCCATGACTGCCCCCAACATTAAATTACGTTTCAGGCTCAACGAAGAAGTTGCAGGGTCAGTAGGAGGAGTGATCAGTTGCCAAGGCACTTGTTTCTGTGCCAAATCGATGCGTAATGCTTCGCGCTTAGTTAAAAACTGATTTAAGTTTTCGGAAGCAATTTTTAATTGCCCTACGAGATCGTCATTCTGGCGTGCCAGCGCGGGAAATTGCTTTACCTGCTGTCTTAATACAATATCGGCTTGAGTCAACGCTTTATTTTCCGCCGCTAAGGTTTGAATCTGGTTAGCCGCCTCTAATAGTTGCTGTGTCTGTTGCTGGCGAATAGTATTGGTAGAGGCAAAGGCTGGCAGCTGTCTTGATACTTGTATATTCTTGCCTAAGATGGCTCTTCTTTCCTGTTCTACTAAGGGGAGTAAATTTTGTTCCTGCGATCGCAGTGCCTGAACTGTAGGACTATCTTCCCGATATTGCGCTGCTGTAACGGCTATCTTGGTTTGGATCTGTTGCAGTTGATTTAACAATGCTTGATAGCGGGGTGCTTCACTCAAAGCCGTGACGACGGCTGCTTCTGGCGATCGCATTTGTAACTGCTGCTGTAATGCATTGTAGAGGGCGCGAGTTCTGGCTAATTGGGTCTGCGTTTCTCGCCGTTGTTGCGTAATTTGATTCAGTCGGTCGGCAAGTTGTTTGCCTTGCCCTTCCGTATCGATTAAGTCATATTTTTGTCGAAAATTTTGGAGTCTTTCTTGTAAAGATTCAACTTGCTGTCGTAACTTTGGTAACTGTTCCTCGATAAATTGAAGTCCCATTCGCACGTCAGACCGACGCTCTTCTAAGCTATAAACTAAATAAGCTTTAGAAAGAAGATCCATTACGTACTTAATTTTTTCTGGATTTGGATCTCGGTAAGTTACTGAAATAATATTAGTATTTGGCAGTCGTTCAAACTTGAGCTTGGTTAGATCGGTATTTGGATACTGCGTTAATACTTGCTTGGCAACAGGAGTCATGATTTTTGGACTCTGTAATACCTTAATTTCAGTTTCATTAATAGTTCTTTGTTCGGTTTTGATTTCGTTGAGAGGAGATATCGATAGCTTATTCTCAGCAGTTATAGGTTCGAGCAGTAAATCAAACTTGCCTTCATAGACTGGTTTACTTAGTAAACCATAAACTACTGCCGCGGCTGCAACTGTGGTTGCTACACTCGCAACTACAAGCATTCTTCTTTGAACTGCGGCAATTAGCTTTCCTATGTTTAAACCACCTTCATCACCTTCTTCTAGCTGTGCTTTAGATGCCAAAGGTAAAGCCTGACTTTGAGGACTATTGCTCTCAGTTAACAATTTCTGAAGATGGTGTTTAGTCTCCATTCTGGGTTTCCACTTATTGTTTACTCATAATGCACTCGTAGTTTTAAGTTTGAATGAACTTTATCCTATGAGAGCGTATAGTGATGTATATAGATATTTACTCTAGGGAAATCTAACTAATAGTTGATGGCTTAATTGTTTGAGTTACTTTGTGCTGTTAGCTTGGCTACAGTTCAGCTCTGTAAGTTAGAATTCAGTTTCTGGCTACCGAATACACGGCTATAAAAATATACTGCGCGATCGCAGTTGACTCTGACATTCGATCAAAACCATTGATTAGTATGACTATTTAGCTAACTAACCCATATTAGTTAGTCTTCTTTTATACTACACACTTATGAAGGATTTACGGAATTTTTATATTTTGTCCCATAATTATAAATATTAAGTAAAATTTCGAATAAGTCTCTTGAATTTCTTACTAGTTTCTTGCATTAGACAGGGTTTCATCTAGTAAGAAAGTAAATCGAGAATAATTACAAAAAATAATGAAACGAGTCGAACAGCTCGCAAATATAAGCTACAGGTACAAGATCTTAAAAAAGCATGATTGAAATTCGATCGAAAAAATTATAAAAGCGATCGATGTCATGCCAAATTTTTACGACTTTCATAGTTAAGAAATTATCTGCACGTACTTTCACCGATCGCAAAAATACAGAAGAGATCGCTGCTATATTATCGAGACAAGATTATCGAAACGAGTTATGGTTGCTGCACTGTGGAATGAGAATGCCACGATCTGTGAGTTGGTTCATGGTAGCTTGAACTTTAGCTATGGGTAACTCAAGCTTGTAAGCAACTAGGACCGCACTACAGAAAGGATGGCGTTGGAGTACGTTGAAGACGTTCTGCTCTAGGTCGCTCATGAATCTGTCCTCCAAGCTGTTCTTGTCTCAAAAATAGGACGAGAAAGTGAATAAGCTGTGAAGTCGGGAGATAATCAAAAAATTTTCCAGCGATTTGTTTATGACATACCGAATGCACGCTGAGAATACAAATTACAATTTTTCTAACGCTTGATTTACGCATCGCCACTCGCGGGTAGAGTGACAGTAAAAATCGTACCTTGTCCGAGAGTACTTTCGGCAGTAATTTGTCCTTGGTGGTTGGCAACAATCGCAGCCGCAATTGCTAAACCCAATCCCGAACCTGTTGATGCTTGTACTGCTTGTGATGCTGTCGCGTGAGTACGAGCAGGATCGACGCGATAAAAGCGATCGAATAAGTGAGGTAAAGCAGTTTCGGAAATACCAATACCCGTGTCTTTAACTTTGACTTGAAGGCGAGAAGAGAGGAGCGAGGAGCGAGGAGCGAGGGGCGAGGAAAAAAGCTCTTTGTTAGTCGTAATATGTTGTAGCTCTACCCAAATTTTGCCATTCTCTGGAGTGTAATGTACAGCATTACCAATCAAGTTTGTAAATAATCGTGCTAGTTGATTCCAGTCTCCCTGAAGGGTAAACCAATCGTCTTCGGTTTCTGTTTCTGTTGGTGCGGTTAAATCTAGGAAAATTTTGATCTTCTTTTCTGCTGCGGCGAATTGCTGTTCTTCTACTACTTCCATTAACAGTGCATCTAAAGGACAGGCAGAAAATTGTGGTTGAACGATCCCGCTATCTTGACGCGCTAGAAATAATAAGTCATCTACGAGACGACCGAGGCGTTTAGTTAATCGTTCTACTAATTTTAATTGTTGTCCGTATTTTAAAGAGCCTGCGCCTTGTCCTCCGGCTGAATCTAATTCTGCTAAAGCGACTTGGACGTTAGTTTGAATTAAAGCGATCGGGCTTCTCAATTCATGGGAAGCATCAGCAGTAAATTGTTTTAAGCGTTGGTAAGAATCTTTGACCGGTTCCATTGCTTTTCCCGAAAGAAACCAACCGCAAAGCGCTACGGAAACGAGCATCAATCCAATACCCAAACTCAGATCGAAAGCGAGTTGCTGACTTGGTTTAGTGACTTCAAACCAAGGATGACTGACGCGCAAATATCCTAAAACTTGTCTTCCAATTTGGATTCTTTCGGTAACTTGTCTAAGCAGGAGTGAGGAGTGAGGAGTGAGGAGTGAGGGGGTTTTTTCTATGTCTTGATGGTGGTTAATTTGAACGGTTTCACCCGTGCGGTTAGGATTTAGGGGAATATCTAAAGGTGCAGTAAAGGTTGACCAGAGTAGTTCTCCAGTAGGGCTAAACCATTCTAAATCGATGCGATCGTCATCGACTGTATCGGCATTATCTCGAAAAGAAGCTTCAATATTTAACCGTTGTCCGCTTTCTGGGGAAATTGGTTCGATGACCAGCGATCGCCCAACAACTTCTACGACATGATTTAAGGTATCGTCAATCCGTTCGATCAGGGTATTGCGGACGTACCAATACATCCCACTGGCAAATAGGAGCAGTAGGATAGCAGTAACGGCTGTATACCAAAGTGCTAATCGGCGACGAGTGGTTTGAAACATGAAACGGGGTGTGGGGTGTAGGGTGTAGGGACAAGGGGGAGAAGTTAAAATTCAAAATTCAAAATTTACCACGCACCACGCATTACTTATTACAAATGACAAATTATAAACTACGAGTTAGAAATAATGGACTGCGAAGTATGCCAGTAGTAGTATGGCGATTAGCTGGATAAGAGAGGTTGTTGTCACTGTTGAGGTAGTAAAGAGGGAACGCTAAAACAAATTACATCGGCGGATGTCGAGATTATGATTTTCAAGGAGTTAAAGCCCAGACGGGGTTGGATTATAGGTGTGACTGCGGGGGCGATCGCGATTGGTTTAATTGGTGTCGGAGTTACTCAGTTAAGAAATTCTGACCGAGCTAAACCAACAGCATCTCAGACTCCTGCACCTCTACCTCAAAAGGTAACAGTTGTTGCTCTCGGACGACTAGAACCGGAAGGGGAAGCAATTCGCGTCAGTGGTCCTAATGGCGAACGAATTGGCAAATTATTAGTCTCACGCGGCGACTTTGTTAAGGTAGGGGCGATTATTGCTTATTTAGAAAGTTACGATGAGCGGCTGGCGGAAAGAAATTATGCTGCTAGTCAATTAGCTGAAGCGCAGGAGAGGCTAAAAGCATCAACTGCATACGCTCAAGCCCAAATCCAAGAAGCTCAAACGCGAATTCAACAGGTCGATCGCCCCGGAACTTTTGAGGTAGAGGCGCAAAGAGCAACTGTTCGGCAGATAGAAGCAGAGCTAGCTTTAGCACAAACTGACTTGCAACGCAACCAAAACCTTTATCAAGAAGGAGCGATCGCCAAGCAAGAATTAGATCGGCAAGTCAGTCAGACACGCA
>NZ_JBOFLP010000005.1:0-13236 GCF_051657925.1 Chroococcidiopsis sp. | reverse complement strand
TACCAGTAGAACCAGATGTATAGATAACGTAGCTCAGGTTTTCCGGCTTGACTCCACTATCAGGATTGGCGATCGCCTCTGGTTCGATCTCGTCCCACATCGTATCGATCGGGATAACACTGACACCAGGCTCGACAACCAAATTATTAATTAACTCTTGCTGGGTGACGATAACCGGAACTTGGGAGTCTTGCAGCATGAAGCCGATCCGCTCCTGTGGAAAATCTGGATCGAGGGGAACGTAAGCACCCCCTGCTTTGTGAATTCCTAGCAGCGCTACCATCATTAAGAGCGATCGCTCTACGTGCAGCCCTACTAAAACCTCGGAACCTACACCTTGTTGTTGTAAATAACGAGCTAGTTGATTGGCTTTAGCATTTAACTCTCCATAGGTCAGATGTTGACCTTCAAAAACTACAGCAACTCTTTCTGGATTTTGTGCTACCTGCTGCTCAAATAACTGATGAATGCATTTATCTCGGGGATAGTCTGTCTGAGTATTATTCAATTCTACAAGTAGCTGCTGTTGCTCTCGCGTATTTAGTAGAGATAATTCAGAAATGGGCTGTTGTGGGTTAGCAACTATACTTGTTAGTAAAGTTTGGAAATGCTCGTTCATCCGTTCAATTGTGCCAGAATCAAATAGATTAGCGTTGTATATCCACCTTCCTTTTAATCCATTACTATTTTGTTCTACCAACAAAGCAAGATCGATCTTCGCTGTGTTATCTTCTATTCCCCAAGGACTTGTAGCTAAGCTAGAAAGCTCCATGTTTTGTATAAAAACATTTTCATTAAAGGTAAACGTTACCTGAAAGAGAGGTGAATAACTTGAATCTATCTCCAGTTGTAATTCTGTTAGTAAGACTGAAAGAGGGACATTTTGATGGTTTTGCGCTGACAAAATAACTTCTCGTACTCGCTCTAGCAATTGCTGAAAGCTAGGGTTTCCAGACAAATCGGTGCGAAGAACTAGAGCATTAATAAAAGTTAAGTCTATTGATGAATGATTCTGGTTAACAACAGGGGAACCTACTGCGATATCTTCCGTACCTGTATAGCGGTAAAGCAAAGTATCCAATGCCGCTAATAAAGTTGTAAATAAGGTGACACCTTCCTGTTTGCTCAATAAGCTGAGTGCTGTTGTTAGTTTTCGAGACAGCGAAAACGATTGAGAACTACCTCGGAAAGGTCTATCTGTGCGTCGAGATCGATCGGTGGGAAGCGATAATAAAGGTGGCAAACCTGCTAATTGTTGTTTCCAGTAGGCGAGTGAAGACTGGATGGAAACCGACCGTTCAAAATCTTTTTTAGTAAACATATTACTTTCTTCGCAATGCTTTGTACTTGGTTTTTTACTTCGAGATTTTCCTCATGTGTATCGATCTCTACAGCACTATTTAATAAGCACCTTCTTTCTGCAAAACCACCTGAATTGTTCTGAGTACGATCTCAAAATCCAAACCGAGCGACCAGTTTTCAATATAGTTAAGATCGAGTTTTATTACCTGGGCAAAATCTAAGATATTAGAACGTCCTGAAACTTGCCAAAGACCTGTAACACCAGGTAAAACTTCTTGTCGAATAAAATGTTGCTCGGAAAAGTTTTCTACATCTCTAATTGGCAAAGGGCGGGGACCAACTAAACTCATTTCTCCCAAGAGAACGTTAAACAGTTGTGGCAATTCATCTAAGCTGTAACAGCGGAGAAATTTACCAATGCGAGTGATACGGGGGTCATCTTTTATTTTAAATAAAATTCCATCTTTGGTGTTGTTTAAAGCTTCTAAATCTTTTTGTAACTTTTCTGCATCAGTCTTCATGGTACGAAACTTCCACACTTGAAATGGTTTTCCATGTAGACCTATACGAGTTTGCTTAAAAAATATTGAACCAGGAGAATCTAGTTTGATAGCTATAGCGATCGCTAGGTAGATAGGAAAAGTAAGAGCGATAAATAAAGCAGCAGCAATAAAATCCATGATTCGCTTCAGCCAAAAATCTTTTCCTGTAATTACCGGACAGTCAAAACTCAGGCAGGTCATTCCTCCAATTTTCTTAAACTCGATGTCTCTATAAATTGGTTTTAACTCCATCGGTAAAATATGCAATGTTATCCCAGACGCTTGAAACAGCCAGCGTAAAAACATTCTGTTTTTAATTGCATCCCAAGATACAAATACTTCTGTTACACCTAATTTATTCAATTGTTCCAAAGTTTCTCGACGCGAAGATCTGTCTAATGCTGTAGGACTTGCCATCCCACGTACAACGTAACGATTCTCTTCCTTGATAGTTGTCAGATACTGTTCGTAATTTTCAGGATTGCAAATCACAAAAACTGAATCGCAATCTAGAATTTTCTGTTGATGAAGATGGTCAAAAAAGAAAGTAATGGCTAATCTTCCAGTACAAACAAACAATATGCTCGTCAATAAAGATAATATCAATGTCGAACGAGTAATATCAAAAACCGATTGGGACAATAAGCCAAATAATAGCAGCAATCCATGAGCAGAAACCAGCGTTTTACTAACGTTTAAATATTGAAAATGTTTTTTTCCTAACTGATAAGAACCTTGAAGAAATAGTGCTGCTATTTGAACGGTAACAGCGATTAATAACATCTGCAAAGAATTACTCTGTGTATAGTCAGAAAAATTCCAAGAAGCATAATTTTCAGATATTATCCAAGCAAAAAGTAGAAGAGTATAGTCTGTCGCAACTAAGGTAGTCAACCGCAGCCACCACGAACCCTTCCTGATCTTGGCAAATACGGGTTCGCGTAAATCTAGAGAAGCTTGATTTAAGAAAGTCATAGACATACTTTTTTAGCCTCAAAGTTTTCGATAAATGCTGTACTAAAATTTAAGATTTTACGAAGTTTGGGTAGAGATGCATCCAGTAGATGAGAGAGTATAAAATGGTACAAAGCATTATTGAATCGATCGCTTGTAGATGCTTTCAACGATTCCGCTAGCGATGAATTCAAGGGTTAAGTACAATTACCAAAGCTTTTGACTAGCTAACAATTGAAGGTGAGACTTAAACATTTATTCATTACTTGTTGCTCGGTGCTTGTTGCTCTGTACGCTACTTATAACAGTATGCAAACCAACTGTTAGCGATCGCGTTCAGGAATATGTATGACTTGGTGTATGAGTTGTATGTTTTCTGCTCAAATAGTAAGAATAGGATGCGCGATCGCACTCGTCCGGCAGCATTAGGAAAGCTACCAACCTAACTTTTGGCACGAATGGTTTAGCATAAAAGCAAGTGGGACTCCAAAGGTTTGCTAATGGTTCGCGCCCAAAATAAGCTAGAATTTATTCCTCCAGCTTTCAATCCCTTCGTTTTGCGGGTAACTCAACTGCTGTTACCTGTGATGCTGCGATCGCAAACAGCGATTACTCACATTCAAGCAGAGAATACAGAAGTTTTAGTCGATCTTTATCGCGCTTTTGGGGCTGGTAAAACTCGTTTTATCATGGCGTTCCGGCATCCCAGCCCTGACGATCCATTTTGTATGGCATACCTACTGCATCGTCTAGTACCACGGGTAGCACGCCAACAGCAAATATCGCTACCACGTCCAATTCACGCACATTTTCTTTACGATCGCGGTATTCCTTTGTGGGCGGGAGCGCATGTCAGTTGGTTGTTTTCCAACTTGGGTGGCATTTCCATTCATCGAGGCAAAGTCGATCGGCTAGGGTTGCGAACAGCGCGAAATCTGTTAATTAACGGCAGCTTTCCCATGGCAGTAGCTCCAGAAGGAGCCACTAACGGACATGGTGAAATAGTGAGTCCTTTGGAACCTGGCATTGCTCAGTTAGGATTTTGGGGCGTTGAAGATTTGCTGAATGCCGGACGCGCCGAACAAGTTTTCATCGTACCAATTGGAATTAAGTATTCCTACGTTCAACCTGCTTGGCAACCTTTAGATAAGTTATTGAGCGAATTGGAAGCAGATAGTGGTTTGAAGCAAGGGGAGGAAAAAGAAAAAATTGCCTCAACAGATGAAGCCTTGCTCTACCAACGACTTTATCGATTGGGCGAACACCTGCTGTCCTTGATGGAAGAATATTACACTCAATTTTACCATCAAACACTGCCAATTTCAGCTAATGCAATTGCTGCCGATACAGTAACAGCAGAAAATATTTCAGAATTAAAACTACCTAGTTCCGAACGGGATTTTGCAGCGCGATTGCAGGCACTAATGGATGCCGCATTGCAAGTAGCAGAGCAGTATTTCCACTTTCACCCTCAAGGCAGTACAATCGAACGCTGTCGTCGTTTGGAACAAGCGGGCTGGGATTGGATTTATCGAGAAGATATTAAGCAAGTAGAAGCCCTATCTCCTGTAGAGCGAGGATTAGCCGATCGCATTGCCCAGGAAGCTAGCCTGAGAATGTGGCATATGCGACTCGTAGAAAATTTTGTCGCAGTTACAGGTAAGTACGTTCGGGAGAAACCGACGATAGAGCGGTTTGCTGAAACAACTTTGCTGATGTGGGAAACAATTGCCCGAATTAAAGGTAGTAGTACCGTTCGTCGTCCTCGACTGGGTAAGCAATCAGTACAGATGACGGTAGGCGAACCAATTTCAGTTTCAGATCGCTGGCAAACATATCAAGCTAGTCGTCGCAGTGCTAAGCAAGCTATTACAGATCTAACAAGAGATCTGCAAACTGCTTTAGAACAAACGATCTAACCTGCCGCTTAAATCTCCTCAAGGCGATCGCTCCTGCAATTTTTACTTTTTATGTCAACACGAGTCGTCTCTGAAAAATCTCGATAATTTAAAGATATATCTCTTCTCAAGTCAAGGAGGAGGAGATGGCAGAGCAAGACTCGCATTCTAAGTTCTGGAATTCTGATTTTTGGGATAAAAATGTCCGAGCAACTCTAAGCCCGGTCATGCACAATCCCAGGCTGACACCAAAAATTTTATTTCTTTTGGCTGTAGTACCGTTTACCGTTGTTATCCTCGTGTGGGTGTTGACTCTGCTTGAGCAATAGAACCAGGTAAATTACGAGCTTGGTTGGAGGCGATCGCCATGATGGGACTGGGACTGTTTTGGTTTTTTGTGTTCTGCTTTATTGTTTTAATGGGCTTAGCTTTATTAGCAGAAGTATTATTCTATAACGAGGAGCAGCACTTTTGATAGCAAGTCTAGGCGTTATTCTCCCTGTTTAAAACAGGGGTTTAAAACCTTTGACCAACAACAGAGAAGCTGCGGGAATTTCTTTGACTGCCTGTAGAAAACGGTGTTGCCAAGATCGCTTCTACTTGTGGAATTAATTCCTCCCACTCAATCGGCTTATGAACTATTCCACTCACTAACTTCTGACATTCAACCGAAATAGAATCGCGACGACTAGGTGCAACTAGAATGACTGGTATGCGATCGTTGCGAGGATTTTGACATATACAGCGCACGACTTCCATCCCATCTATTCCTGGCATCATCAGATCGAGTAAAACTAGGTCAGGTTTTGCTCGTTCTATCTGGGCGATCGCTGCTGCTCCCGAGTCTGCAAGTATAACTTCATAACCTTCAGCCTCCAAGATAATCTGGAGTAACAAAGCGTGGTCGTAAACGTCATCGCAGACAAGAATACTTTTAGTACCGTTCTTTCCAAAACGAGTAGATAAGTCCATTAGATAAATTTAATTTGTTAAATACAGGCTTTATTAAACTACAGTCTTTGATATTTAAATTCCGCTACGATTCAATAGTTATAATTACTTACCGACAAAATTTAATATACCTCTTGTCCCAGAGCGATCTGAGGATAAATTAATATTATTTTAATAATGAAGCGATACAGCAGGGCGATCGTAACCTTGCGGTTTGAGTACGGGCAGTCTCGATCTCGGGATAGTAACCCAATCTTGGTAAATCAGCTCGTAACCGTACTTAAAAAAATAAGTTCGCACCTGCGAACTTATCAACCCTCACTCATGCTTACTTTTTTAATTCTTTGCTCCCACGGGGGGCTGTTTTTCCTATCTCACATTAGACTCTACATAAGTTTTCCGAGGGCTACGCGCTCCAACAACAGCACCAATCAGGGAGGCGACCAAGCCAAGCAAAGAACCAAATACGAACCACCACAAGCTTCTAGCAGTAGCATTAGCAATGTCACGAGCTTGTTCTGCACTTACCTTGGGTAGGTTTTGCGGATTAATTCCTTGGACTTGGTTAGATATGGCTCCAGCCGCATTGGAAGCAGCAGAAGCTGCCAAACCAAAAGCTCCCGTCACTCCAGAAGTTACTAGCCAAGAGCTAAGAGCTAAAGTAGTCGCCCAAAGAATTGCACCGTTAAGCAAAGCTGTACTGCGATTCATTGGTCCACAGCCACGAGCTGTCACCCAACCACCAATTAACAAAGAAATTAACAAAGCAATAGCCGACCAAATTCCCACATTACCAGCGACATCAGCAGCATTTGTTCTTGGTGCGCCAGAACCCGCAATGCTTGTTGCGCCAATCGCTGCAAATAAAGCACTTAAAATCAACTGAGTTGCTATTGCAATTACGATACCTGAAATAATTGGACCCCAGCGAATGCGATCGTGGTAATCGACAACGGGAGTGTTGGTAACGGTGCGCTCAGAAACAGCATCGTTAGTTGGTCTATTGACGTATGCCATATCCTAATTTACTTCCTCGATCCCTTAGAACTTAATGCTTATTGATTTTTATGTAATAGGGATGTATTTTTAAATTTAAATTGAAATCTATAACTTTGCTATCTATCAGTAGAAATATCCCAATAGAATTATTCAATTTTTCTCTAAAAAAAATCTTGCTAGCAAAGCTTTGTGCTAGATTGCACAGTGCATTTGGGAAAGAACAATGACTTATATGAAATAAGTCGCGACGTAGTGACGTTATTCGAAATATTTGTAAATAATAGTTTTTTTCACAGTATAGGTAGGGTGTGTTATGCGCTTGCGCGTAACGTGCCAAAAACTAAGAGTGATGCGTTATGCCAAAGGCTAACGCATTCTACGTAGATTTCAAAAATTAAATATGAGTCCTATATCTTGAATCAGTCGATAAATCCCCTCCAGTCTACGGAGACACGTAAAGTTTGATTCCCACTTCAGTACGTATTTCGATTGATATGGTAGCAGTTACTACTTCTATCGCTGGCAGGATGGCTTACCCGAATTATTGAATCATGATGAACGAAATATTGCAGTTGCGTTGTTGAGACAATCTGTTTGTAAATAGTCTTACAAACACCGCTCGAACAAGGATTTTTCCAACAGCGCGAATTTACAAAACTGCTATATCCCTCGGCACAGTCTAGCTAGATCGGGAGAAACAGAAAGTCTATGGAAAAAATCCACCCCCGCCGGAAGTGGACGCAGATAATGGCACTGGTGTTAACGGCATTACTGACACTGCCGATCCTTAATGCCTGTGGTGGCAGTCCGAACACGTCTGCACCTCCGCCTCCTGTTGCAGATAATGTTGGTAGAACGCAAACTTATCCTTCAAACCAACCCCAAGCAAGAAAGGGGCTGTCTACGGGACAAAAAATCGCGATTTTGGGTGGGGCTGCTGCACTCTACTACATCTACAATCAGCATAAAAATAGGAAAGGACAAGGACCGCAAGGACAATACTACCTCTCCAAAAACGGGCGGATTTATTATCGCGATGCTCAAGGTCGTCCTCATTGGGTCACGCCGCCACCAGAGGGAATTCGAGTTCCAGAATCGGAAGCGCGGCAGTACCGAGATTTCCAAGGATACAACAACAGATCGACAGGTCGCGACTTGACCGACTTGCAGCCAGCGCCAGCATTGTGACACTCGCGGCAGCAAAGGTATAGAACAGCAAGTGAAATAAAATAGTAGGAAGGAAAAATGAACTTTTTACAAAACATGTTTGGCGGTCAGGATGGAGAGCGAGATTACAAAGACTTTGTGAATCGATACGAACAGGGTTTACCGCACGAAGGCTATTCAGACGACGAAGTTTATAACCGATATCAACAAGTATCCAGACACGTACCCCCTGATATTTACCAAGAGTCCGCACAAGAAGCCTTTAGCCGCATGTCTCCACAAGAGCGGATGCAGTTTGGTCAATATCTTCAGCAGCAGGCGCGGGGGCAAAACTACGACTTTCCCGACCTTAACCAAGATGGCATAGACGATCGCCTCCAAGACCCCAACTATCTCGCACGCGCAACGGGTAGCATCCATCAGCAACAACCAGACCTACTCGGTCAGCTAATGGGTGGTGCTACTGGGGCTATGATGGGTGGTCAAAGAGGTGGTAACTTATTTAGCAATCCGTTAGCCAAAGCAGCGATGGCTGGGATTGCAGCGATTGCTGCCAAGAAGATGATGAGTGGTGGTAGATCGGCAGATTACGGGCAGTACGGCAATGTCCGCCCCGCCAGCGAAGACCCCTACGGCGATCCGGCAGATTACGGGCAGTACGGCAATGTCCGCCCCGCCAGCGAAGACCCCTACGGCGACCCCGCCGATCGCCGAGGTCTGTGGTAATACCGAGCAAATTTTTAGATCGTCGAGTAAGTTGCGATCGCTTCTGCAGTTGTTGCTGAGGGCGATCGCATCATCTTTTTTCCTTTTATATCGCCTATCTGTCTCCAACTAAAGCCGCCATAGATGGCATATTTTTCTCCAAACTACCAACCATCTACTACAAGCGGTTTTTGCTCGTCGAGCAGTTTTTGTAGTAGCTGAATACCTGTCGGAGTCCAATAGTACCTTTTTCTAGCATCGGTGTGATAATGAATTTCGATCGCAAAGTCGGAGGCATGTTTGGCTTTGGTCTTGGTCAGCCATTCTGGTGAAACCCCTAGACGACGGCTAACTTCTTTGGTTGGTAAAGAGTTTGCTGGAATACCAGATAATTTTTTTTGTGACTTCAGACAGCGTAATTGCTCGATTCCCGCTTCCATCCAATGTACGACTCCCGCTGCATCCTTGTAGTAGTGAGTGTCAGTCAAGAATTGGTCTGGATGCTGATATCGTTGAGCGTGACACCAACTTAAAGAACACCCCAGTTGGGCGGCAACTTGGGCAGTTGTTTGGGTTTTTGGCTGGGACGATCGCAACGGGACGAAGGTTTGAGAGCGATCGGTTCCAGGGACAGATAGATTGGCTAATTCAGTTGATGCAGAAGTAACGCAATTCAAGTCAGAAATTTTGCTTCCCGCTTGTCCTCCGCTGTGTGTATCGATGATTTTTGGTTGATGAATGACAGGGTTTGTTGGAATTTGAACTCGATTTATTTGTTGTAATCGAGCGAATATAGCTGCGATCGCCTGCACAATTGTTGACTTCAAACTTGGGCGAATAAAATTCGCCAGACTCAGCGCTGAACGACATGCTTTCAATAAATCGTCTTTTGTACTATTTATCCAATTCAGAACTCCCTCAGTTTTTTGTTTTACTAAAGTTCCAACGTGAGTAGAAATTAATGATATTTTTGTGCTGCTAGTAGGAATTGAACTAACTGGTTTGATGTATTTTGTATAGTCTGATTTAAGCGATCGCGGGTCCCATCCTCCTATCTTTTTTGGAGATTTAGCTAAAAACTGAATTGGTTGCATTTCCCTTGAAAGCGCATTTATTTTTACTGCTGGCTCCGCTCGATCTTCTCCTTGCGCTTCAGGAGATTCTCCCACAGACTCAGATTTTAAGTCTGTTGCTAACGAAGGGCGATCGATCGCCTTAGCAACTTCAAAAGATTCTCTCACAACCCCCTGTTCCAAGTTTGTTGCAACTAGATCGATCGCCTGACCAACTCCAGGAGATGCTCTCATAGCCCCCCTTTTTAAGGGAAGCCAGTCGCGTGTGGGGGTTCCCCCCGTTGAGCGAACTAGCGTGGGTTGGGGGGATCTTTCCTTCAACCAAGAAACAATCGAATTGAGTAGTTGATGAGAACTAGAATGTCGCTCGACGGAATTCGTATGATGCGATTCTACCAACTGTTCGTTAGAGAGAACTGTTTCTAAGTTAGGGATATTTCTAAACTCTTTTAATCGGCAAATCTGCTTCATCTTTCTTGCCAACTCTGGAATTGGGTCAGGGAGTTGAGCTAAAGATTTAAAGATATCTCCTGTATCAGGATTTTGAAAATCTGTCCGTGAAAATAGTAACCCTTCTCTAGCATCCAGTTGATAAACTTCCCAGAGTTTTTTATCTTCTGCTAGAGCTAGAATAGATAAATAAATTGATAATTGAGGGAAAAAATCAATCTCCAAACATCTTTTCTCTAAAGATTTTCTCAAAGGATGTTGATAGTCAGACAATCCTTTAATATTATCATCAACTGAATGGCGATCTTCTGAAAAATAGAGACTGTCATAATCAATGAGTTTGAGCGCCAACTGTTGAAAAGATTTAACTACCAAAACATTACCATGTTGCAGATCGCCGTGAGCAATACCAGCGTCGTATAAGTTCTTAGACAGTTCTCGCCATCGCTCTGCCAAAGAGAGTAAAACATTTCTTTTCCCAAGGTTTGCTTTAATAAACTTTTTTAAATTTTCTCCTTCTACCCATTCCATTTTCAGAATTGGATAGCAATCACCTTGAACTCTAATTCCTGATTCTAAAAATGTAGAATCTACAAAATAATTTCGACACGGACTATTTTTTAATCGGATTAAAGCCTGTTTATAGTGATTTTTGACCTCAAAGTTACTCCGGTAGAAACATCTCACTGCCCAAAGCTTGCGAGGCGATGAAGTTTCAAATTTAAAAGCGATGGCAAAACTTCCAGCAGCCGACCAAATATCTTTAGTACCATCAGGCTTAATTCTTTCTACTGCTTTTCCCGCGACTAAGCTTGCATCCAAATCGCGCTCTATTTTGGTTTGAGGATCTTTTTTACGAAAAGCAAACTGAGGGTTGCGAATTGCGCTACAGTATTCCGAACGACTGGGATATTTCATAATTCAGTTTTCAGTTATTAGGGAGCAGGGAGCGCACGAGCAGGGAGCAGGGAGATAGAGGGACAAGGGGGAGAAGGGGGACAAGGGAGATAACTACAAATGACAAATGACAAATGACAAATAATTTAGTTGCTACTCACTTTTATTAGTACTAACGTCGTGTCATCATTTTTAATCAGTTTTTGTTGTCTGAGTTGATTAATAAAGCGATCGAAATCCTGCTGTCGTTGAAATTGAAACATCTTTTTCCAGTCTTCTCCTTGGGCTTCATAATCTGATATAAGCCATTGAGATAAGGCATCTGTTGCTAGTAAGAAAATGTCTCCGCACTCGTACCATCCTGCGGTAAATTGAGGCGGAAATGAAGCGTATTCTGGTAGACTCTCAAAACAGAGTGTTGTACCTTTAAAATCCCGTGCAGCAGTCAGAGGAAAGGTGAGGAGATTGCGAGTCTCCTGCTCTAATTTAAATAAACAAGTATCTCCTACGGCTACAGCTTGCCATTGACTTTTGGCATAATGCTCTAAGTTTTGTAGCTCTAAGTTTTGTAGTTGTAACCCCAAAAAAGTAGCTGAGCCGCGATTTTTGATATCCGAACCTCCCTGCCACCATTTGCGATTGGGAGATTGAAGTTTGGTTAAGTAATATTGTCGCCAAATTTCTTGGGACGGCTGCAACCATTCCTCGTGCGATCGCCGGATGCTCTCAATCGGGTTTTCTGCTACGCTTTGGCAAAAAGATTTGACGAGAATTTCCGCCCATTTTTGCGGGTATAGCGAAGTACTAGCCCCGTCTGCTAGAGCTACTAAACTACCATCGGGGCTGTTCTCAAAGCGATCTTGAATGTTTCGCTCTAGTTCGCCAACTTTAGGTAGAGAGAAATAGCGGATTTCATAAGACATTGAATTTAGGTAGATAATCTACCCGCGAAACTCTGCTTTTGTTCCTATTTCTAATAGTTGAATGAGGGTTTCGAGTTTGGCATTATACACAAAACCTTTGGCATATGGAGTCGGATTTAACCCAGATGCCGCAGCTCGTTCGAGCATATTTGGAGGTAATTCGCTGGAAGTTTCAAATAAAAATTGAGCGTAACTATCTCCCTTGGGTAACTGGGTGGGAGCAGCGGGAAGGACGACTTCTTGTACTGCATTACCAGAGATATGAGCGTTGAGTAACAAAGTCTTGCCATCGTCTGTTTCTAGTCCAGCGAGTGCCTCAGCTGCTTTGCGGGTTGTGGGTAGGGAGTCGGCTTCACCATCGGTAATATTAATTACAACAGGGGGAAAGCTGGAGGGATGCGTTTCAATCCAGTCTTGGACTAACTGATGTGCCATTTCAAATGCTTCTGTCATCGGAGTTTCTCCCACCGCCGCAGGTTCGATCCAAATCGGAAATTGGTCGTCGATTTCTACTAATCCACCTGCTCCATCCGATACTTTTCTTTTTATGGTTTCAACTCGCAAACAGTTTTCGGTGAGTTCTTGAATGGTGACAACTGGTTTCGCGGCTAATGCTCCTGAAAAAGCGTTGACGGCTGCATCTTTTAGCTTGCCATAGCCCAATACTGAGATGTCGCAGCTATTCTTGATATCCTCGCCATCGGTACAGGCTAAGACTGTCTCTCGCAATACTCGATTCACAGCCTTAGCGCATTCTTTCGATTTCGTACCTGCGGAACCAAACGGATAGCACATAGAGAAAGATTGATCGATCAGGATGACTAGGTATCCTGGCGTAGCGCGACTAATTTCTTGGGTGTAAGACATAGCAGTTAAGTCCCGAAGATTTGTGGGAGCGATTATACAAAATCCCCGCACTTGACTAAATGACTGACTGCGCCTGGTAGATTAGTGTTGGCAATCTAAAGTCTATTTTTGGCGATCGCAAAGTTTTAAAGTTGTATTGCCAATAATTAACAACTCAATTACATATATTCACAGGCAATTTATTCTATGCAAAAAATTCGCATTGGTAACGGCTACGACATCCACCAACTAACTACAGAGCGCCGTCTGATTCTGGGAGGGGTGGAAATCCCGCACGAACTGGGATTATTGGGACATAGCGATGCTGACGTACTCACCCATGCGATTATGGATGCTATGCTGGGAGCGCTGAGTCTAGGAGATATTGGCTTGTATTTCCCCCCCTCCGATCCGCAATGGAAAGGTGCAGATAGTTTGGTACTGCTGAGTAAAGTCAACCAACTCATTCAAGAACGGGGTTGGCAAATTGGTAACATCGATTCCGTAGTCGTGGCAGAACGCCCAAAAC
>NZ_JBOFLP010000004.1:0-4530 GCF_051657925.1 Chroococcidiopsis sp. | reverse complement strand
TTGTTGCGCGATCGCCTTACCGATGCGACGGCGGGTAATATAGAGTTGTCGTTCCAGTTCTTCGCCTGTTAGCTCGGAACTGACAATTATTTGCTCGATTTGCGGTTGGTTTTCCCGTGCTTGAATACCTAAAATTTCTAGTTTTACGGGGACGACTCGCCAACCCAAAACTGTTAGTCCAGCAGCAGTAGCAACTTGTTCGGTTATTTGCTTGACAATTTGAGCATCTGCTGGCTGTTGCGGTAAAAATGCCATACCAATGCCCGTGCGTTCTTGGGGTGGAATGGCAATATTTTGCTCTTTCATCCAGGCATGAAAAAGTTCCCACGGAATAGCACTTAAAATACCCGAGCCATCGCCAGAATCGTTATCGGCGCTGCATCCACCTCGGTGTTCCAGGCATCCCAATGCCTTGAGTGCTGCACTTACAATACCGTGGCTGGGAATATTTTGCTGTTGGGCAATTAGTCCGACTCCACACGCATCTCTTTCTTCTACTAGCCATCTGGGTTCCACGTAGGAATTCACTGATTCAACAGCATCCGCAGCGTGAGAATTTATTGCATTATTTATGTATTGATTTTGATTCATACGGTTGCCATACATAGACTAGTCCTAAATTGATAATTTATTGGTAATGGGTAAGAAGGGGTGAGGAGCGTTAGCGAAGCGGGACGAAGTCCGGAGTGAGGGATAAGGGAAAGAGAGTGGTGCGCTCAGGCTTGGTGCGTGACTGTTTCTTACTTGTGACTTGTGCGACTTGCGACTTGAATTGTCTCCCTTGTCCCCCTCGCTCCTCACTCCTCACTCCTTGCTCCTCGCATCTTCCCTCTTGCTGTTGCTAAAGCTTTTCGTACTTGCTCGAATCCCGTACCACCATAACTATTACGGGCAGCAACGACTTGATGAGGAGCGATCGCCTGGTATATATCAGTATCAAATGCTGGATGTAATTCTTGCCATTCTGCTAAAGTTAAATCCTTTAAAAGTTTGCCTGCGGCGATACAGGTTTTGACAACCTTACCTACCAAGTTATAAGCTTCCCGAAATGGTACGCCTTTAGTAGCTAAATAATCGGCAACATCTGTAGCATTAGAAAAGTCTTCTGCTACTGCTTGGGCGAGGCGTGGAGTCCGAAACTCCAATCCTTCAGCAAACAAAATTGTCATTGCTTCTAGACAAGCACTAACGGTACGAACGGCATCAAATAACGCTTCTTTATCTTCTTGTAAATCCTTATTGTAAGCTAAAGGCAAGCCTTTCATCAGTACCAATAATGCCTGTAAATGTCCGCAAACTCTACCTGTTTTACCTCGCACCAATTCCGGTACGTCAGGGTTTTTCTTTTGCGGCATGATACTAGAGCCAGTCGCGCAACTATCTTTAAGTTTGACAAAACTAAATTCTTCCGATGCCCACAAAATCACTTCTTCAGATAGCCGCGATAAATGCACCATAATTATGCTTGCCGCTGCTAAGAACTCTATGGCAAAATCGCGATCGCTTACACCATCTAAGCTATTAGCATAAACTCCCTCAAATTCTAATAATTTAGCCGTGTAATGGCGATCGATGGGAAAGGTAGTTCCCGCTAACGCACCGCTACCCAAAGGAGAAATATTCACTCGCTTGCGAACATCGGCAAGTCTTTCTTTATCTCGTTGTAGCATCTCGAAATATGCTAGCAAATGATGGGCTAAGCTTAGTGGTTGAGCGCGTTGTAAGTGCGTGTAGCCAGGAATCAGCGTTTCAATATTCTGTTCGGCTAAATCGAGCAAAACTGTTTGCATTTGCTCAATTTGAGCTTGAATCTCTTGAATTTGGTGACGCAGGTAAAGGCGAATATCCGTACCGACTTGATCGTTCCGCGAACGGGCTGTATGTAGCTTTTTCCCCGCATCGCCAACAATTTCTGTCAAGCGTCGTTCGACTGCAAAATGCACGTCCTCCGCTTCAATCCCAGGCGTAAATTGCCCGTTGCGGTACTCTTGGCGAATTTGTTCTAAACCCGATACCAGTTGTTGTGCTTCCTCTGGGGTAATAATACCTGTATGCGCCAGCATTTGAGCGTGGGCGATCGAACCTGTTAGGTCGTATTCGATCAATTCAATATCGAAGCCAATACTAGCGTTAAAACGAGCGATCGCGGGATGCAAAGCCGTTTCAAATCGCTGGCTCCAGGTTTGGGATGCTGGTGATTTCGGGAGGTGCGTATTCAACTTTCCTTGACCCTGTGTTACCTAAGTGTGAAGATCTATTGCGAGCAGGCTGAAATTACCTCTGACTCTAAAAAAAAGCTGTGAATATTTTGTGAATAAACCCTAACATTGTCAGTTTTGGATTTTAGATTTTGAATTTTAGAAGGATTGTTAATTAGTAGTTTTGCCGTCTCAGTTGATACACAATTAAAACTAAAAAACAGTATCTTAAAATACATTTTTAGACAGACAAGACTGGGAAACTGAATTTTCAGTTTGTAGGTCTTCATAAATATATTTTGCAGCTGACACCTGAAACTGTGTGCTTTATCACAGGCAAGTCACTCTCTAGAGGTGTTCCATGTTTGGGACAAAAATCAAAAGTCAAAAATTAAAAGTCACAAGTTGAAAGAAGAAAAGCTAGGGTAATACTGCCACGGCATCAACTTCAAATAACATGCGATCGAGTGCTAACCTTGGCACTGGAACTAGAGTTTGAGTTGGTGGACGATCGCCCCACCTTGCCTTTACCTCAGCTCCTAAGTACTGTAGTTTAGATTCGTCATGATTAACGACAAGCGTAGTCAGCTTGACCACATGTTCTGGGCGTGCGCCAGCTGCATTCAAAGCAATGTCAAGATTGGCAAACGCCTGTTTCAGTTGAGTTGCGAAATCATCAACCAGATTACCGTTTTCATCTTCCCCACCTTGACCAGCAATATAAACGATGGTTGCTCCTGGTGGTGCGATCGCAACATGCGTGTAACCGTTTGGAGAAGGGTCATATAACCCGACTGGATTAAGGCGTTGAATTTCTCTATTCATCCTTTTGGCTCCGAATAACAGATGGAATACATATGGTTCGTAGGGGCAGCTGTGCGCCCCTACCATCTGAATTGCGCTCGTCAGCAATCCTATTTGGCAAAATCTTTTGAAACCACGTAAATCATGCAATACGAAACCCGTACTCGCTTTTACTTTCTAAAGATATTTCGTTATAAACTAAAGTGTAAAAGACTCAGCCAACTGTGTAAACATTTTCCTTTAGTATCTGCCTAAAGATAGAAATAGGAATTAGTAAGAAAAGAAGTCGTAAGTCGTAAGTAACGTTCCCTGATAACTGACAACTGATAACTGACAACTGACAACTGATGAAGCCATCAAATCAAAACATTCGCACAAGACGGGCGATCGTCAAGCTACTGAAACAAGAAGGAGCAATGGATGCTGCTGCGCTTGCTTCCCACTTTAAAATTTCTGCAATGGCAGTGCGACAACATTTATATGCACTACAAAAAGAGCAATTAGTCACCTATCAGGAAGAACAACGGGCGATGGGTCGTCCGGCGAAGTTGTGGCAACTCACCCCTGCTGCCGATCGCTTTTTCCCTCATGGATATGCCGAGTTAACGTTGAGTCTAATCGATTCAGTCACAGAAGCTTTTGGATCGGAGGGATTAGAACGGTTGCTAGAAATTAGAACTCGCCAGCAAATTGCGGCATATCGAGAGCAAATTCCTGCCAATAGCTCTATCCAGCAGCGTCTAGAAGCCCTAGCAAACCTACGCACCGATGAAGGCTACATGGCAGACGTTGAATCTCTCTCAGATGGCTCATTTCTATTAATTGAAAACCACTGCCCGATCTGCGCCGCCGCCACAGCTTGCACGGGACTGTGCAGCCAGGAACTAGAAGTCTTTCAATCGACTCTAGGTGAAGACGTGGCGATCGCCCGTACCGAACATTTGATTGCAGGCGGACGGCGTTGTGTATATCGAGTTAGCACGTCCGCAGTGTAGAGAGGTTACATGTAACCTCTCTACATTTTGAGAGCGAAAATCTTCTCTACCACATCAGCCACAACCTTATCGGGTGTGGAAGCACCGGAAGTAATGCCTACCGTAATTTTGCCACTGGGCAACCAATTTTCTGTGGCTGTAATCTCGCCACTGAGTAAGCGATGCTCGATCTGATTCGCTGTACCGATTCGGTTGGCACTGTCGATGTGATAAGACGGAATTTGATGCTCGATCGCGATTTCTTGTAAGTGAGTCGTGTTAGAAGAGTTGAAACCACCAATGACGACCATCAGGTCTAACTTTTCTTCAACTAATTGAAACATCGCGTCTTGCCGTTCTTGGGTAGCATCGCAGATGGTGTTAAAGCTGATAAAGTGCTGGTTTAGCGTATCAGGACCGTACTTTCGCATCATCGTGCGCTCGAATAGTTTACCGATTTGCTCGGTTTCGCTTTTGAGCATGGTGGTTTGGTTGGCAATCCCAACTTTTTCAAGATCTGTATCGGGATTGAATCCTGCCGAACAAGCACGGCT
>NZ_JBOFLP010000003.1:0-36132 GCF_051657925.1 Chroococcidiopsis sp. | reverse complement strand
TCAGAATATCCGCCAGAAACTTACCCAAAACGCGAGTGGCTTCAGATGTTGTCGTACCTGGGTTTTTTACCTCTACTGCATAGTTGCGGAAATCTGGCATTTTCAGATCTCGCAACAAAACTCCGCCGTTAGCGTGGGGATTGTCACCCATGCGCCGTTGTCCGGTGGGTGCGAGTGCGGCTAATTCTGGGAATAACTTACCTTCTGCATCGAAGAGTTCTTCGGGTTCGTAACTCTTCATCCACTGTTCTAGCAATTGTACGTGTTCTGGCTTGCTAGACATTTCGGAAAATGGGACTTGGTGCGATCGCCAGGAATCTTCTGTTTTCTTACCGTCTACTTCTTTCGGTCCCGTCCATCCTTTAGGCGATCGCAAAATTATCATCGGATATTGGGGGCGATCGGTAAAGCCATTAGTCCGTGCTTCGTGCTGAATCGCCTTAATTTCCTCTACCACCCGATCCATCGTCGCCGCCATCAGTTGGTGCATGGTAGCGGGATCGGAACCTTCAACGAAATAGGGTTTGTAACCGTAGCCGACGAACAAGCTTTCCAACTCTTGATGACTTATCCGCGCCAACACCGTAGGATTGGCGATTTTGTATCCATTTAGGTGCAGAATTGGTAACACCGCACCATCGCGGACGGGATTGAGGAATTTATTGCTATGCCAACTCGTAGCTAAAGCACCCGTTTCCGCTTCGCCATCACCCACGACACACGCCACAATCAAATCGGGGTTGTCAAATGCAGCACCGTATGCATGGGAAACAGCGTAACCCAATTCACCCCCTTCATGGATCGAACCAGGGGTTTCAGGTGCAACGTGGCTGGGAATACCGTAAGGGAAGGAAAATTGTTTGAAGAGTTGCTTCATTCCTTCAGTATCTTGAGAGACATTAGGGTAATATTCGCTGTACGTCCCTTCTAAATAAGTGTTGGCAACCAAACCAGGTCCACCATGACCGGGACCAGCAATGTAAATCGTGCTGAGGTCATATTTTTTGATAACGCGATTGAGGTGAACGTAAATAAAGTTTAAGCCTGGTGTCGTTCCCCAATGTCCCAACAATCGTGGTTTAATATGTTCTAGCTTCAGCGGTTCTTTCAGTAGTGGATTGTCTAGAAGATAGATTTGTCCGACTGAAAGATAGTTAGCTGCACGCCAGTAAGCATTCATCTTTTGCAGCTCGTCAGCAGTCAATGAACCTTTTTGTGCTGTGGGAGCGGGTGCTTGAACCATGATGAATTGTTACCCTATTATTTCAAGGTTTTCTACTAAATTCTTTCAATTTCAGAATGGTTTGTTTTCTCTCTAAAGTACGATCGCGATCGCTCTAACTTTCAAAATAGTGAATCGATCTTACTTTTTTCAGTATAGAGCCAAACAAAAAGATGTTACCCTTCTTAAGCTTTTATTAATTCAGTTATCAGTTGTCAGTTATCAGTTATCAGTCATTCAAAGGATTGCAATGGTTTTGATAAAATTAAGTTTAATTGATTGTAAAGTGTTAAAATTTACCCAAGAATCAAGAAAATAATCAAAACATGTTGTATTTGCGATCGCTCCCTTCGAGAATTGGCAATTGTATTTAAGTGACATATAAAATCTGTACGCTGAATAACTGTTAGCTGTTAACTGATAACTGATGTGGATATTTCTGTATTTATTAAAACTTTTGTAGCTGTATTCGTGCTAGCGGATGCTTTGGGCAATGCACCTGTGTTTCTGATCTTAACTAAAGGGATGGAACCAGAGCAAAGAAATAGCGTGATAGATCGGGCGAGTTTGGTTGCAACCGGGGTATTGCTGGCGTTTGCCTTTGGTGGTCAATGGATTTTAAGATACTTGGAGATTAGTCTGGGTTCCCTGCGGGTAGCTGGCGGATTATTGCTGCTGTTGATTGCGTTGAAAATGCTCGATGGAGACATAGACACGCCAACGGTAGACCAGCAGAGGGATGTAGCGATTACCCCCCTTGCCTTACCACTTTTAGCGGGACCAGGAACGATTACAACTGTGATGTTATTAATGTCTGATTCTCCTAACGCTCATATTAGCGTGGTGGTAGGAGTTGTTGCCGCGATGTTCGTGACGTGGTTAATCGTGCGTCAGTCAGCATTCGTAGATAAATGGATTGGTGCAGAAGGTGAGGTGATTATTACTCAACTTCTAGGATTTTTATTGGCGGCTTTGGCAATTGAGATTGGTAGTACGGGGATTAAGGAGTTGTTTTTGAGTTGACAGCGTTTGAAACTCAATTTTCTTTGCTAATTTCTTTGCTAAGAATAGCCTATATGCAAAATATGGGAAATTCCGCAAGCATCTAGCTAGAGATTTCAATCAGTCTTGACGCAATTTAGAATAGTCTGCATTTACTTTTTGCCGTAATCTTGCACGTACAATATCCGGCTGAGATTAGCTATTTTTGATTTGTGAGGACAGAGCAATATGCTATTGCAAGCTCTTTTCAAAGTAAAAGAACTGGCGCAATGCTCGTTATTTAAGTTAATTTTTACTCTCCTATTATTGACTGCTTGTACGAGCGATCGCTCGACACAGAACGCTACAAATTCAGATTCAAACACTGCTACTCCAGCAGCTAAAACAGGAGGAACTCTAATTTGGGCGCGGTATGGTGATGCTGATTCTCTCGATCCCCATCGCACCACGACAACATTGTCCTGGCAAATCTTCGATCAACTATACGATACGCTGCTAGCTTTCAATGACAAGGGTGAAATCGTTCCCAATTTGGCAAAATCATGGAAAATTAGCAAGGATGGTAAAGAAGCTACTTTTGTATTGAATCAAGGAATATCTTGTCATGACGGTACGCCCTTCGATGCCAATGACGTGAAATATACGGCAGAACGGGCGCTAGATGATAAAAATCCTAGCGTGACTAAAGGCGCTTGGGGACCGATTGCGGCTGTAGATGTGGTAAACCCTCAAACAGTGAGATTTCAATTTAAATCTCCCTTTGGCGCATTTGTATCTTTTATGGCAGACCCTTTCGCTAGTATGGTCTGCGATAGTAATAAAGCACTCGGTAAACAGTTTGGTGTGAGCAAGGCGATCGGGACGGGACCCTGGAAGTTGGTAAGTTGGACGAAGGGCAATGAGATTGTATTAGCAAAACATGACAAATATAAAAAATTTGGTCGTCCGGTACAAAATCAAGGTGCGCCCTATTTAGACCGATTAATTGTACGGCAAATTCCAGAAGCGCAAGCTCGTTTGGCAGGTTTACAAACAGGAGAAGTACAACTCGTTGTTAACCCACCATTGGATGACTTAGATTCAGTCCGCAACGATGATAATTTGCAAATGCACGTTGCTCAAAATACCGGACAGAATTTTTTCTTTGAATTTACCATTTCTCGTCCTCCCTTCAACGACATTCGGGCGCGTCAAGCGGTGGCTTATGCAGTGGATGTAGATTCGGCGCTGCAAACTGCCTTTGGTGAAGGGTTAGTGCAGAGGGAGAAATGTCCCATCAGTCGCGGCGTTGCTGGTAACGACCAAGAGTTTTGTAGCAAATACGGTTACGAGCATAACCCAGAGAGGGCAAAACAGTTACTGGCAGAAATGGGATATGGTGCAAATAAGCCACTGGAGGTAATTTTGATGACCTCTACAGGCGATAATCGGGAAAAGATGGTGCAAATCTTTCAAAGTCAATTGGCTCAAGTTGGGATTAATGCCAAGATTGAAACAATGGATATTGGTACGCTCAACGCCCGTGTCAAACAAGAAAATCAGAAAAAAACAGGAATTAGCACTTTTGACATGATGGATTGGGCGTGGTTCGATCCCGATATTCTCTATCAACTTTGGCATTCTCCTGGGGCTTATAGCGGTTATCAAAGTAAAGAATTGGATGCACTGTTACAGAAAACTCGCACGACTGTAGACCAAGGAAAACGCAAGCAAGCTGTAAACGAGGCGATGGCATACTTACTTAAAAATGCCGTCCACATTCCCTTATATACACCTGGTTCGCTTTGGGTTTATGCCACTCGTAGGGAGGTTCAAGGTTTTAAGATTGGTCCCTTCAATCGCCCTGTATTTAATGATGTCAAGCTAAGCGCATCTTAGAAAATAGGAGTGCGATCTCCACAAACTAATTCCTTGTCAAGCTACAGCAGATACATTTTTTGGAAGCAGGGTAAGTAGTAAGATCCCATCAACTATATTTTTCAAGTTTTTCAAGCTTTCTGCAACAGTCAGATGTTTCGCATTTAATTTGTGTTTTGACTTTTGACTTTTAACTTTTGACTTGCCTAGATGACTCGCTACCTACTCAAGCGTATCCTCAGCGCACTATTCACGATTTGGATTGCCACGATCGCAGTTACCCTATTACTCCACATCGTCCCTGGCGATCCGGTACAGATTATGTACGCTCAATCCCAGTCCACCACGCCAGAACAATTAGAACAAATTCGCCATAATTTAGGACTCGATCGCCCGATTTACGAACAGTACATTATGTATATGAGTCGCGTGTTGCAGGGTGATTTTGGTACGACGATTCGCGGGACTCAACCTGTATTCGATTTACTGATCGGTCGGTTGCCAAATACTCTTTTATTAGCAGTCAGTAGTTTAGTAGTAGCTACGATTGTGGGAGTAGCAACAGGATTTTTTGCCGCATACAAGCGCGGAACGTGGATTGATACAGCTTTAATGACTGGGGCAATTGTCGGAATTTCGATTCCTAATTTCTGGTTGGGGTTAATGTTAATTTACGTTTTCTCCGTCAAATTGGGCTGGTTGCCCGTAACTGGCACGGATTTAAAAAATTTGATTCTACCTGCACTGACGCTAGGTTTAGCAAACGCCGCCTCAGTATCTCGGCTTACCCGTTCTTCCATGTTGGACGTACTAGCTCAAGATTATATGCGGACGGCACGCGCCAAAGGTTTAGCCGAGACAATCGTACTTTCACGCCATGCCTTACGCAACGGTTTAATTAACGTAGTAAATCTACTAGGATTGCAATTTACTTACATGATGGGTGGTGCAATTGTAGTAGAAAATGTTTTCGCCTGGAATGGGATCGGACGATTGGCAATTCAATCAATTTTTCAGCGCGACTACCCGACAATTCAAGGCTTTATTCTGATCTTTGCTACCGTAGTGGCGATCGTTTCAATCTTTTTAGATGTCATCTACGCATTACTCGATCCAAGAATTGCATACAAATAGGGAGCAGGGAGCAGGGAGTAGGGAGTAGGGAGTAACAATCAACCAATGACAAATGACCAATGACAAATGACACATCAGTTGCCCCTTTGCCGTTAAAAGCAAAACAGTTGAGTCAGTTTTTGCGAGTGCTGTTGCGAAATCCTGGTTCGATGGTTGGCGCGATTATACTTTTAGTTTTGGTTGTGGTGGCAATTTTTGCGCCAATTATTGCACCGTTCGATCCTTTGGAAATGGGTGTAGGAAAGAATCTTCAGCCGCCTAGCGTAGAACATTTATTCGGTACGGATGATTTCGGACGAGATTTATTCAGTCGGATTGTTTATGGTAGTCGGTTGACGCTGACAATTGGGCTAATTGCTGTAGGAATTTCCATGACAGCGGGTATAGCAATTGGCGCGATCGCGGGTTATATGGGAGGCTGGGTAGAAGCTATACTGATGCGGGCAATGGATGTGTTGTTTTCTTTTACAGAAACATTAATTGCACTGGCGGCGGTGGCTGTTTTGGGTCCCAGTTTAATTAATGCCACGATCGCAGTAGGTATTAGTTCGATTCCTTTTTATGCTCGTATTGCTTACGGTGCGGTATTGGTAGAGAAGAACAAAGAATATTTCAAAGCCGCACAAGCTTTAGGCGCACAACACGGGCGCTTGATCTTGCGTCACCTGTTACCAAATATTCTTTCTCCCATCATTGTTGTGGCAACTGTGGGAGTTTCCATAGCCGTATTGTCAGCTTCAGCACTATCTTTTTTGGGATTGGGCGCACAACCTCCTTCTCCCGAATGGGGCGCAATTTTAGCAGCTGGGCGAGACTATTTTAAACGCGCCCCTTGGGTTACTGCTTTTCCTGGGTTGGCGATCGCTTTTACTGTATTGGGCTTCAATTTACTTGGAGATGGTTTGCGCGAGGCTTTAGATCCACAACAGAGACAGTCTTGAAATAGTTAAACGCATAACTTTAAATATGAATCGAGAGCTACTTGAGGATCTTTGCAGGGAGATTAGAGCCTTTTTAGAGCCTAGGTGGATAGCGTTACATGAGTCGTGGGGAGTAGGCAAACCTGAGATCCCATCACAATACATGTGCCGCTACACTTCGATTTTTTTGAAAGCAGTGTTGGAAGATTGCACTCATAAAACTTGGTTCTTAGTGGCAGGACGACCAACATGTAAAGAGTATGAAGGAACAAGTCAAAGTGGCTTTGGCTTTCGCACTTTTGATGGTTTGTTTTTCGACCATTGCTGGGTGCAGTCAGTAAACATCATCGCCGATATCACAGCCGATCAATTTGGTGATGAAAAGGTAATCCTCACGTCAGTTGACGATTTCAGATATCATCCGAACTTAGCAGAGGCCAATCTTCGTCCAGACATTACTAAACTCTCTCGTAGACCAGCAAAGTGGCTATTAGAATGGCACAATCTAAACTGCATAGGCGATCGCAACTTAAGAATGATTTCAAGCATCTCAAGCTCAGATTAATTTGTTTAGTATCCGATTTGCTCTAGAATCGCCTATGACTCAATTACTCAACGTTCGTAACCTAAATACTCGCTTTTATCAGCGTCGCAGCGTTGTTCGTGCTGTGAATGATGTTTCATTTCAAGTTAATGAAGGCGAAACTGTTGGTGTTGTGGGCGAATCTGGTTCGGGTAAAAGCATTACGATGCTATCGGTGCTGCGGTTGATTCCGTCGTCTGGAAAGATTGTGGGTGGTGAGGTGTGGTTTGAAGGGCGGGATTTGCTGAAATTGAGCGATCGCGATATTCGGAAAATTAGGGGCGATCGCATTGCTACAGTATTTCAAGATCCGATGACTTCGCTAAATCCGGTGCTGCGGATCGAACGGCAAATGACGGAATTAATTCAACTGCATTTGGGGATGGATCGGACGCAGGCAAAAGCTAGGGCAATTCAATTGATGCAAAAGGTAGGAATTCCAGGTGCAGCAGAACGAATTCGCAACTATCCGCATCAATTTTCGGGGGGTATGCGCCAACGAGTAACGATCGCAATGGGGTTGGCGTGCAATCCTAAGTTACTAATTGCTGATGAGCCAACAACTGCTCTTGATGTAACAATTCAGGCACAAATTGTAGATCTTGTCAAGCAATTGAAAACCGAGTTAAACATGGCGACGATCTGGATTACCCACGATTTATCGCTACTTGCCAGCTTAGCCGATCGCATTTTGGTGATGTATGCGGGACAAATTGTGGAGTCAGCACCGTTACACGCACTCTATCAAAATCCCCGCCATCCTTACACGATTGGGTTACTGCAAAGTATTCCCCGACTGGACGCACAACGTCAGACGCGCCTGAAAGCAATTGAAGGATTGCCGCCAAATTTGACGAATTATCCCAAAGGTTGTCCGTTTGCACCTCGCTGTCAATTTGCGATCGCCCAATGTCATGATGAAGATCCGGCTTTAGAGGGTGTAGGCAATGGGCATCAGGTTGCGTGTTGGGTAAAACCAGTTATCAGTGACCAGTTAACAGGGAGCAGGGAGCAGGGAGCAGGGAGCAGCGATCGGTGACCAGTTATTAATCAACCATCAACCATCAACTGTCAAGCAACTACCAATGACCAATGACCAATGACCAATGACACTCAAATTGTGATTGTTGGAGCAGGACCAACTGGTGCAACGCTGGCGCTACTGCTCGTAAAACGCGGCATTACAGTCAAGTTAATCGAAGCATCTCGTAACTTTCGCCGAGCTTTTCGCGGTGAAGGGTTAATGCCTAGCGGACTAGATGCATTAGAGCAGATGGGATTATCCTCTATGCTAGAGCGCATTCCGCATCAAACTTTAGATGCATGGGAATTTCATATTGAGAACCGCTTGCTATTTCGAGTTGACGAACCAATAGAACCAAGTGGTAAGCGTTGTACTCTTGTTTCACAGCCAGCTTTACTCGAAGCCCTCATCGACGAAGCCAGCACTTATCCTAATTTTGAGTTCGTGCAAAATGCTCCCGTACAAGATTTGCTGTGGAGAGATGAACGAATTTCTGGTGTGAAGCTAGGGAGCGGCGAAATTTATGCCGATTTAGTTGTTGCAGCTGATGGTCGAAATTCTATTGTGCGGCAACGAGCCAATTTGTCTGTAGAGCAAAAGTCTCAAAGTTTTGATATTCTTTGGTTTAAATTAGCAGATAGTCCGCGTTTTGAGTCGGAAAATATCTTTTATTCAATCTTGCAAGGTCATCATGCATTCGGACTGTTTCGTTCTTCAGAGGGGAATTTACAATTAGGCTGGGCGCTGCGCGAACATGATTCTATCAACTGGAAGCAAGTCGATGATTGGTCTGAAATACTTGCATCTGCTTCACCTCCTTGGCTAGCAAAGCATTTTCGCCAAAACGCCAAAACTATCGATCGCCCCGTTCTATTATCTGTTGTAGTTGGTTGCTGTTCGCACTGGTACGCGCCAGGTTTACTATTGCTGGGCGATGCAGCTCATCCGATGTCGCCAATCCGCGCTCAAGGTATCAATATGGCTTTACGGGATATCATTGTTGCGGCAAATTATTTAGTTCCACTGTTGCGTGAAGCAGCAGAACATACGGTAATTGATGCAGTGTTGTCAAAGATTCAAGCTGAGCGGGAGCCGGAGATCGTTCGCGTGCAGCAACTTCAAGCTCAAGAAGCGGCTCAGGCTGATTTACTAGAGAAAAGTGCATTCATACGATGGGGCGCTAGCTCGCTAGCTCCATTGTTGCGCTACCCTATTCGTCAGTCTTGGATTGCTCGACAGCGCCAGTTGCGCCAAGGGGTAACGCAAGTAAAGTTAACCGTTTAAGGCGGTGTAATTATGAATCGCGCACAGCAGCCACACAAAGTCATTCCCATGAAAACTATCGGTATCCTAGGTGGAATGAGCAGTCAGGCAACAGCCGAGTATTATCGGCTGATTAATGCTGGAATTAATCAAGTTCGTGGTGGTTGGAATGCGGCTGAATTACTCATATGCAGCGTAAATTTTGCCAATATTGAAGTGTTTGTCCGGCGCGAACAATGGGATGATGCAGCAAACTATCTAGTTGGTAAAGCAATTGGGCTGGAACGAGGTGGTGCCGATTTTATTGTCATGGCTACGAATACTCTACATCGAGTTGCGCCACAAATTGAAGCAGCGATTAAAATTCCCTTAATTCATATTGTCGATGTCACCGCAGCCGAAATTAGAAAATATGGGCTTACAAAAATTGGTGTACTTGGTACTAAGCCTGTGATGCAAGCAGATTTTTATCGCGATCGCTTCAAATTTCATGGTATTGAATTAATCGCACCGAGCGATCGCCAATGTCAAATTATCGATACCATTATCTTTAACGAGTTAGTTCATCGCATCATCAAGGATGAATCGCGTCAAATTTACATTGAGATTATGCAAGATTTAGCAACTCAAGGCGCTCAAGGAATAATTTTAGGCTGTACGGAAATTGAATTATTGGTCAAGCCAGCAGATTTTTCCAATTTACCTTTATTTGATACCACTGCTTTGCATTGTCAAAAAGCAGTGGACTTGGCGTTAGAAATCGAACCCATTCCAGACATCGTAGGGGCGGGTTTACCCTAAATCTCTGCAAATAGCAAAGTGACTTTGTAAACCTGCCCTACAGAATATCCGCGTACAAAACCCATTGAAATAGTTGTTTAGTAACCACCGCAGGAAAAACCGATGGTGCAATCTCAAACCAGCAGAACTCAAACTGACAGAAAAAGCGCAACGTTACTCAAAATTCGCGATTTACAAGTTTATTTTCCGATCTACAAAGGCATTATCCTACAAAAACAAGTCGGTTGGATTAAAGCTGTAGATGGTTTGAATTTTGATATTAAACGCGGGGAAACTTTAGGACTTGTAGGAGAATCTGGCTGTGGCAAAAGTACAACAGGGAGAGCAATTTTACAACTAATCCGTCCTACCCACGGTCAAGTTTACTTTGAAGATACGGAACTAACGCAACTTACAGGAGAATCACTGCGGCAAATTCGGCAGCAGATGCAAATGATTTTTCAAGATCCTTACGCATCACTCAATCCGCGCATGACAGTAGGCGATATTGTTAGCGAACCATTAGAAATTTTTGGTTTAGCTACAGGAAGAGATAAACAACAGCAAGTCAACCGTTTATTAGAAATGGTAGGCTTGACTCCAGACTTTATTCATCGCTACCCGCATGAATTTTCAGGCGGACAACGACAGCGAATTGTCATTGCCCGTGCATTAGCCGTGCGTCCCGATTTTATCGTTTGCGACGAACCGATCGCGGCGCTTGATGTTTCCATTCAAGCCCAAATCGTCAACCTAATGCAATCTCTGCAATCAGAATTAGGACTGACTTATTTATTTATTGCCCATGATTTAAGCGTTGTCCGGCACATATCCGATCGCATTGCTGTAATGTATTTGGGTAAAATTGTCGAACTTGCCGATCGCAATGCCCTTTACGAAAAACCTTTACACCCGTACACTCAAGCCTTACTTTCAGCCATCCCGATTCCCGATCCTCAAATCGAAGCAAAACGCGATCGTATTGTCCTCCAAGGTGACGTTCCCAGCCCCACAAACCCGCCTTCTGGCTGTAGATTTCACACCCGTTGTCCCATAGCTATAGATGTATGTTCTCAACAAGAACCAGAATTTAGAGATATGGGTGGCGGACATTATGTTGCCTGTCATTTAGCTGAATGAGACGTATTTTATAATGAATGCGATCGCGCTATTCAGTTTGTTCGCCAAATAGATGACTCAAAATACGCCTATTCTCAGCACGCAATCCTCTAATTTCTTGCACTAAAATTGCAAATTGTGAGTCGTGAGCATTTAAGCTTTGCTGATGCGCTTGTGCGATAACAACAAGTGACTCAATAGCTTGCCTTAATTCAGCAATATCTCTAGAGTTAGATGCAATCTGTCTAGAATTTTCTTGTACTGATTCAGCCAACCGATCTAAACGGTTGTCATCCCATCTTTCAGTTGTCATAATTTCCCCACTACTATTTTTTGATTCCAGTCTTTCTATTTTTATCTATATATATGTAACATACGTAACTTCATCAGAAATATTTGCAAGTAGCGACCTATCTCGATAAACCCGTTTGTACAGGAGTAAGTGGTGAGCAGTAGAAATACCAACTACCAACCACCAACTACCCATTACCAATTCCCATTCCTGTTCCCCAAGATACATTACAGACTGTCACTCGAAACTTAAGATAGTCTCCCAAGACAGATTTGAGTGCAGTATACGGAGTACAGGAGACAAGCCATGTGTGGCATTGGTGGCGTAATGAATCGCGATCCTTCCCGTCCGGTCGATCCAAACGTTTTGGTAGCGATGGCAGCAATCCAAAGTCATCGCGGTCCCGATGGATGCGGTTGGAAAGTGGTGGAAGATCGCGGCGTTGGCTTTGCCCATGCGCGTCTTGCTATCATCGATCTCAATCCCGAACGAGGACGACAGCCATTTGTCTCGGCTGACGGTCAACATACAATCGTCCATAATGGCGAGTTTTACGACTATAAGCGCCTGCGTTCCGACCTGACTTCACGCGGCTATCGCTTTGCCACTAAGAGCGATACAGAACTAACATTACACTTAGCAGATCGATATGGATTAGAAGGCGCTTTACCTCATCTGCGCGGCGAGTTTGCTTTTGCATTTTACGAAAAAGCAGCAGATCGTTTGACACTGGTACGCGATCGCTTTGGGGTCAAACCTTTATACTGGGCGCAGACACCGGAAAGTTTTGTCTTTGGTTCGGAAATTAAAGTCGTCTTCGCACACCCCGACGTGCAGCGCCAGATTTCTTCCCAAGGTTTGTATCATCAACTGATGCAGTTAATGGTTCCTGGTACGAGTGCCTTTGCAGGAGTTCACGCCGTTCAACCAGGACAAATGGTGATTGTAGAGCGTCAAAACGGACAATTAAGAGTACAAACTAAAACCTATTGGGATTTAAATTTCCCTTTATTGAGCGATCGCACCTCTTCGCAACCTGACGAATTCTACATCGAAGAACTGCGCCGTTACTTTATTGAATCAATTCAATTGAAACTAGAAGCCGATGTACCCGTTGCTTGCTATCTTTCCGGTGGAATTGATTCTTGTACGATCTTGGGAGTCGCCGCCGCTTGTCAGCAGTCACCCGTCAAAGCGTTTACAGTCGGTTTCGACGATCGCGATTACGACGAAACAGCAATTTCTCAGGAAATGGCGCAGGCTGTAGGAGCCGACCAAGATATCGTAACAGTCCAAGGGGGGCAACTTTACGAGCATTTTGCCCGTGCGATCTGGCATACCGAACGCAGCATCTACAATACGTTTACCATTGCCAAGATGCTGCTGAGCGAACACGTCCACAATGCAGGCTACCGTGTCGTTTTGACAGGGGAAGGTTCGGATGAGTTATTTGCTGGCTATCCTCAACTGCGACTCGATATGATTTTGCACGGAATGCAAGATGCAACTCCGGCAGAACGAGCAGATTTAGAAGACTGGTTGCAGGCAAGCAACCGGATATTTAAAGGCAACTTGCTGGCAGAAAAACCTTTAGACGATCCGGCGCTGACAGACGCGATTGGGTTTACACCCAGTTGCCTTCAGTCGTGGTTAACTGCGGCTCATTCTGTCCCCAGTTTAATGCACGCAGATAGACGCGCCGCGACTCGCGATTATTCCCCAGGAGCCGCGATCGCCTCTGTCCTCGATCGCAGTCAAATTCAAGGTCGTCACCCTCTTGACAAAGTGCAATATATCTGGATTAAAACTCAGTTTGAGTCTCAGGTTTTGGGTTGGGCAGGCGATCGCGTTGATATGGCGAATTCAATGGAAGCGCGTCCCCCATTCCTCGACCATCATTTAGTTGAATTTGCCGTGACATTACCCCCACTGATGCGTTTTCGGGGAAGAAAGGATAAATTCGTGTTGCGCGAAGCCATGCGCGGATTGTTACCCAAAGCGCTTTACGAGCGACAAAAGTTTGCATTCATGGCTCCTCCAGCGCATACAGATGTGGCAAAACAAAAAGCAATGCGATCGCTAGCCGATGATTATTTATCCAAACAGGCGATCGAAGCAGCTGGATTATTAGATAATGCAGCCGTGCAACAAGTTCTACAACAGCACGGAGACAGCAACACATCCGATTGGGAGCGGACAAAACTGGATGCTATTATCAACCATATGCTGAGCGTGCAAATGCTCCATCAACATTTTGTAGCAAACGATATACCAAAACAAGCCCGCGATCGCGCTAAGGAATTAGGTTGGCACGCCCAGCAACCAACGCTAGCAAATGCCTAGTTTTGGTGAAAATATTATGTATGAGATGAAGTTTATCAAAAAACTTTAATCTTATTCCACATTTTTTGATTTCTGAAATTCAATAATCTTATCGTACAAACTTGCTACTGATTCTTCTGCAAAAAGCTCATCCTTGAGCTTAAGATAATTTCCATTGCCGAGATTGCAAGCTGCCCAAAACCGAGCTACTTCAGATGGCTTCATATTAGAAAAGAGAATCTGTAATCCTTCGTGCAAAACTTGTTGTTCGCTCTTAATTTGGATCATTGTTATTTGTCTCCAACACAAAAATGTGTTTGCTATGACTTTACGTACCTTTACATAACTTTAATTGAACGTCAGGAAGGTAGTATGTAACGTTACTAGTACAGGTCGGCGCAAATAAACAGACCATATCGGTGTGAAAATAAATAAAAAGGATAAAACCCGTTTCGGGGTGTGGCTCAAGGAATAAGGCTGTGGCTAGATTAACTCCTAAAAAATTAAATTTAAGCGATGGTGAGCGAGAGCAACTCCAACAGTTGATAAATAGGCATAATACGCCGCAACAGATAACGCTACGGGCAAAAATAGTTCTGATGGCATCTGAGGGTCAAAATCATCGTGAAATCGCCAGAAACTTGGATATTAATCGGCAGACGGCGCGTTTATGGCGAAATCGATGGTGTGAAACTGACGGCAAAGAATTATCCATTGTGCAAAGATTACAAGACTCGGAACGTGCTGGCGCACCAGGTAAATTTAGTATGGAACAAGTCATTGAGTTGTTTGCATTGGCGTGTTCACCACCATCTGATTACGGAAGAGCAATAAGTCATTGGACAGCAAGAGAACTAACGGATGAAATTACTAAACAAGGAATTATTGAAAGCATATCCGTCCGCCATGTTGGAAGATTATTAGAAGAAGCCGAACTTCAACCACAAGCCTCGCGCTACTGGTTAACCCCCCCCCGTAGATGAAGCATTTGACACAAAAGTTGAAAATATTTCTGGCTTATATCTTAGTGCGATTGAACGTCACCTAGAGGGAGAACGAACAATTTCAATTGATGAAATGACAGGGATTCAAGCTACTGAACGTCGAGAAAAAAATTTACCAATGAGACCTGGTAAAGTTGAAAGAAGGGAATTTGAATATATTCGTCATGGTACGCAGACCTTAATCGCTAATTTCGACGTTGCCACTGGTCAAATTCTCAAGCCAACTTGCGGAGATTCTAGAACAGAAGTTGATTTTCTCCGCAATATTCGTCAACTCATTGAAACTGAACCCGATACTAAAAAATGGCATTTGATTATGGATTGCCTGAATACTCATCAGTCAGAATCATTAGTTCGTTTAGTTGCAGAAAAAGAAAATTTAGATATTGACCTGGGTATTAAGGGCAAAAGTGGCATACTCAAATCGATTGATACCCGTGCCGCTTTTTTAACTGACTCAACACATCGAATTGTCTTCCATTACACACCTAAACATTCTTCGTGGCTTAACCAAATTGAGATTTGGTTCAGTATTTTGGTTCGGAAGTTACTTAAAAGAGGAAGTTTTGTTAGCAAAGATGATTTGAAAAATCGAATTCTTAACTTTATCGACTACTTTAACCAAACAATGGCTAAACCTTTTAAGTGGACATATAAGGGTAAAGTTTTGGCTATTTAATGGTCTGCTTATTTCCGCCGCTTTGTACTAGAGTAGTCTTTAATATATTCAAGAATACAACGAGCAACATATTCAGCCAGCTTAACAGGAACAGCATTACCAATCATTTGTTCTAAATCTGATTTACTTCCTTTAAACTTAAAATCTTTTGGGAAGGTTTGAATATAGCTACGCTCAATTGTAGTTAGAGGACGTAAGTTATCGTCGATATCACATACATCTCCTACATGTTTTTTGTATGTTTTTGGGATGGGACGATTAACACCTCGAACTGTTGGACTAGGTTCATAGATACTGAAAACAGCTCTCCTCTTATAACTTCTAGGATGGCGATAAAAATATTCAATACCTAAACTATCACCTAAGTATTCAAAAACAGTCATAGGCGTTTTAGACAGGTTATTGACTAAGTAGTGACTTAAATTTCCATCATCTCCATCAAGCTGACCAATCAAAAAGTATCGTTTTCTAGTTTGTGGAACTCCGCAATAGCCAGCATTCAAAATGGCAGAAGTTAAACCATATCCGCTTTTCTTAAATACTTCTAAGCTTGTCTCTAAAACTCGGCTTTTTGCGATCCTATCAACGTTTTCCATCACAAACCAGTTAGGCTTAATACGAGCAATAATGTTCGCAAATGCCAAAGATAAATCAGCTCTACCACCATTTTCATCTCTTCTACCCGCACTTGAAAAATCTTGGCATGGAGGACCACCGATAATCATTTCTGGTTCAAATCTATTAATAAATTCATATACATCTTCTTTTAAAAGGTCTTTCTCAAAGATAGGATGCTCGAAGTTGTTGCGGTAAACCTCAATTGCTGGCGACCAGTATTCAAAAGCAGCCACTAGATTGAATCCAGCATTTTGAAATCCCAGTGACATACCCCCACAACCAGCAAATAAATCTACCGTTCTCATCTTTACAAATTTAAAATTAGAATAAATTTAAACTTAGAGTTATCTACTAACTAGTCAAACAAATCGGAAGAATTACATATTATAGCATCAAATCTCCTCTCTGGACTTAATAAATTTTGACCTCCACCTAAAATGATTTCCTTGATTTCCGTTTTCTGAATTCTTGGCATTCTTAAAACTTCCGATCTCATATAAAAGTTTGTAAATCTTCCATTCACTGAAAAAGCTTTGTCATTTTTTGTGTTGTATGCAATACTAACAATTTTTCTATAGTCAAATTGATAGTGTTGGCTAAAATCATAAATCATTTTAAAGAGCCAAACAACTGCACGAATATGTCTACCAATTGTTATTGTCTTATTTGGCTTACTATCTAATTTACTTGAATCCAAAATTAGTTTTATAAATGCTAGATTGCTCCAGACAAATACATCCAAGCAGCTCTCTGCAAGCTTAGGAGATTTGCCTACAGTTTTCCAAATTGGCTGCATTACAGAAGGTTTTTGCACTGCTACCACAGACAGCATAATTAATCTGAGAGAGTCAAACATGCTTGAAAGATGAGTTATCACCTCTGAAGGTTCTGTCCAATCTTCTATCTCCTCGAAGTTCCCTATAATTAAACTTTTTAGTAAATTAATGTCTTGTGCAAAGTACTCAGCAATACTGCAAGCCAGGTAAACAATAGTATCAGGTCTTACTACTATTTCACACCCATACAAGCTTTCATCTATAAAATCACACGTTGAATGGTCAGGTAAAGCCGTTAATTTTACCTCAACTGCTTGCAGACAACTTCCCGTATCTCTTTGTTGAGTAACCAAATCTGCTCGCGGCAGCGCACCGATCAAATATTGTTGGTATGGAGTAAACTGTGTTTCAAAAGCGTAAAACAAGTTGTCTGAGTCTGGATTAATTCCGTAGAAATAAGCTGTATTAATACTTGAATGCTCAACTTCTAGATTTGAATTGAGCTTGATATAGATGTTATCAATATTTCTACTGTATAAGTAAGAACAAAGAGAAGCTGGAAATGAATTGTTGAAACAATTTTTACCCCAAGCGTCTTTTTGGGTGAAGTCTCGGTTTGAGTGTTTTAATCCAAATAATCCAGGCTGTTGATTTGACGTATTCCTTGAAATCACAAGCTGTAATTGCTAGAAACGGTTCAGCTAATTAGTTTACTCTGTATCATCTGCATTAGCTGCAATAATACGAGCGTGTGAATGATTGTTTTAATACACTTACGTTTGTAACTTTTACCACAAACTACAGATTGATAGTAAAGAGGGTGCGTGACTCACGCACCCTACAAAACTAAGCTTGCGGTTGAGGAGTTGGTAACAAACGTCCCAAACCTTGTTTGACAAACCCTTGCAAGAAAGCAACTTGCTGATTTTGTTGAAAAACATTTTGTAAAGTCTGTCCCAACTTATCCAAATTCAATCCCGACGCTGAATCGATCGCCTCTTCTTGTTGTTGGAAATATTCGATCAAGCTACACCCAGCTAAACGAGTTAAATAGGCGGCGCTCACTCCTTGCACGGCTCCACCTGCGACAAAGGTGACAGCATTAGTTTTTAAAACAGTGCTAATGGCTTTCGTAGAAAGTTCTACCAAGCCTAGTTTTAACATCAAACTTCCCATCGTTCCCGCTACATTTTGCGCTTGCTCAAACGAGAACTTTTGCTGGTAGACTGCGCCTAATTCCATCACCAACTGAGCGTTAATTGCTGCTGTTGCGAGTAAATCTAAAGCTGGAACTGGGTTAGCAAAAGCAGCGGCGGCGGCGATCCACTGATATTGTTCTACAACAGGGAGGGCGCGATCGCGTCTAATTCGATCTAGAATAACTTTTCCTTCTGCTTTCAATTCTTCAGCTTGGCGTTTGGTAGTTGCCCATACTAACTGTTGCGCTTCTTGCTGGAGAATATATTCTAGGCGTTGCGTTAAAGCAGAAACTTCAGGTAAACGCTGTTCCAACCATTCCTCTACCGCACCATCAGTTTGATGCTGACGCACTTTCAACGGGTTAGGTGCAGATGCGATCGCCACAACATCTTCTGCTGCTACCATTGGTTGCATCTTTTGCCCAAGCGAGTATAAAACAGCAGCGCGATCGTCTGGGAGATATTGGTCTTGTTTATTAAATACCAAAATAAGTCGCTGATGGGCTGCCAAAAGTTGTTGTAAAGTTTGATATTCGGAATCGGTCAAATCTCCAGATGTAACAAACAAGGTCAGATCGGATGCGATCGCACTTTGCAAAGCTGCTGTATCTGTTTGTTCAACTTCGCTAAATAAAGCTGCCGTTTCGCTAATACACAGCTTTCGATCTTGGGGTTGTGTTTCTAAAACTTGTAATAATGTCGTCTTACCGACAGATTTACCACCAGTAATCGCTAAATTAATTTCTTGGCGATCGATCTGCGTTTCCAACTGGGCAATTTTTTCCCGTAATTCTGGAGTAGGATAATTTTCCGTTTCCAGGCGATCTACCACTACCTGTACTTGAGCGATCGCTTTTTCTACCGTTTCTCGATTCACGGGTAGATCTTGCGCCCGCTGTTTGGGGCGATATTTTCCCAACAACCACATGCAAAAGATAATCGCGATCGCACCCATCAAGCTAAATTCACCTACGTGCGCTAAAGATTCTTGCCACCCTTGCAAAAACCACAGCGCAAAGGCTAAACCAACACCACCGATTAAAATTGGACGCTGCAACATACCAGCCACACTCGCAACATCTCTAGTCTAATGATTTCCCACAATAAAATAACACTCCGAACGGCTCTGGACGTGCCGAGTTTACTATACTTTGTAATCGGTCGATCGCAAGTAACTTGTTACCTACGATACTTGACCGCTCGGAGCAGATGTACTAGTCTTGCCTCAGTCATTCTTGAAGTGAGGAGTATAAAGTATTGAAATTCTCCTACACGATTCTCTATGTCAAGGACGTTTCTCAAGCCGTTGCATTTTACGAACGTGCCTTCAGCTTAAAGAAACGATTTATGCATGAAGGCGGACAATATGCTGAAATGGAAACGGGGGGAACGACACTTGCTTTTGCTTCTAACGAACTAGCGCGATCGAATCTTCCCCAAGGATTTCAAGAGAACAGTATATCAAATCCACCTGCTGGGATTGAGGTTGGTTTTGTGACAGAAGATGTATCAGCAGCTTTTGCAAATGCGATGAATGCTGGTGCTGTAGTTGTTGTAGAACCCAAAGTTAAACCTTGGGGACAAACGGTAGCATATGTCCGCGATTTAGATGGGATTTTGATTGAAATTGCTAGTCCAATGTGAAGTAGCAAGCAGAAAGTCTATATAGAAATCCCATTCGCGGGAACTCTGAATGGGGCGATCTCACTAACAACAGCTTGCTCATCTGACGTAGGAGATTGCGTATCGGTTTTACAGTTCAAAACTTTTTGCAAAATTAAATTCCAAGCATCGCGATAATTTGCAGAACGAGGTTTTCTCTGTCGCTTATCAGCTTCGACTAAATGAATTTCGCTGCCATATCCAATAAATACATCTACTGGAAATACATAGAACAGATCGAGGTTTTCTATATAGACTAGAGCAAAATCAAAGTCCGATTGTTTGTAAGCTTCTCTAACCATCAGTCGCCGATTGGTCTTTGTCCAACGATTATCTACAACGTAATTACCTGAAGGAGAGTCAAACCAGGCGTACTTAACTTGAATTTTGACCAGAACTCCACCCACATCAAACACTAGATCGTATGGCAACCGATCGCCAATAGGTTTTAGAACTCCCCAGCCTCGTTTTACAGCATGAAAAACTGCTGCTTGTTCTGCTATATCTCCTTTTAATTTAGTATCCATTTGAATAATTTCTAGCTGCTCAAACAGCATAAAATAAAACCCTACAACCTTTTACAGTGCAGGGTTTTATCTTTTGATTTGGTGGCGGGAAGTGGATTTGAACCACTGACCTTCGGGTTATGCTTACCATCTACAGCTTTCGCTGCCTGAGTTAACTATTTTTAAGTTAACTAGTTTGTGGTCTGGACTGTCCCTTCATCCTCGACTTGACGTTAGGATGCCTGCCTTCCAGTCTCTACACCTTCTCTCTTTCAAGAGCTTGGTTCGGGATTACCGCGCTATTGGCTTCCCCGAATTTGACAGGTAAACGCACGCAAATTTCTTCACGTACCGCCCATAACAAGATTAACTATTAAGCACTTAATTAATCTTGCTTGTTGAGCCCGACGAGCTACCAGGCTGCTCTATCCCGCGTCAACTTTTCTAGTATAACCATAAGTTTTAGAAATTTGCAACTATAACAGCGACAATTCTCCTAAAACCTCTAAACGCTTGAATTTACCAAACTCCATAAAACTTTCAGCTAGGGTTTCTGCGGCTGAGGGACTGATCCACCCCATTTGCTTGAGCAAGTGAATCGCCACAGCGTGTTTAGCGCGTTTAGAACCGTCGATCGCCTTAATTGCCAACCCCATTCCCTCGCCGACTCTACCAATACACTGCACGCCTTCTGCACCCGCCTTACTAACGAGTTCCCCTTGCGTCAGACGCATAATTTCCGTGTCGAATTCTCCTTCCCCTGCAATCAAGGTGGGATGATAGGTCATAGCACGCACGATCCGTTCCAGATCCAAACTGCTACCAGAAGCCAGCTGAGCGTATAAAGCTGCCATTTGTCCCAACTGCATGAAATAGGTAGGCGCACCACAATCATCGTGAGCGCAGATAAATTCCTCAGCAGGCATCCGCAGCATTTCAGCTACTTTAGTTAGAATTAACTGCTGTACGGGATGGTTGCGTTGGAGATAGCTATTGAGCGCCCAACGCCGTTGCTGACACACGGCTAACATTCCCGCATGTTTGCCAGAACAATTGTATTCTAGGGGGCTGCGCTTACCCGCAGGCGTGGGACATTGCAATGCCGAGGGATCGATATCTGCTCGCCAAAGAATATTAAAGACTTGTCGCACTTGGGCGATCGCGGCTTTATGCGAACTACAAATAATCGCTAAATCTCTATCTGTGAGATCGTAGCGTTCTAAAGTGCCTGTTGTTGTCACGCCTAGTGCTTGAAATGGCTTGAGAGCAGAACGCACGAAAGTTGCTGTTTCCGCATTGCCAGCCACAGATAACACCCGTCCTCGGTTGTCACATACAACTGCTTGGACGTGATGGATCGATTCGACGATTCCTTCCCGCAGCAACCGGACTTCCAGTTCTGCGGCTTGAGTTCTTTTTCCCCTTGTCATGGGTTAGAATGTATCACCTTTTTGGTAATTTGATAATTGGTGGTTGGCAGTTGGTAGTTGTTTGCTGTTGATAGTTAATCGTTAATTGTTTGCTGCGATCGACCATTATCCATTAACAATTACCTATTACCTATTACCCATTACCGATTTATAAAAAATACCAGATTAAGCCCCCAGACAGCAGAAAGAAACCCAGCCACGCAAAAGTGCGGCGGAGTCTTTGCAGGATTGGTTTAACTTGGTAGCTGACAATGAGCCGATCGCGGGTCAGAATTTCTAGTGGTTTTGTCCAGTTTTGACCGTCGTACCAACCTGTTTCCTCATAAAAGATCGTCTGATTCATCAGGCGATCGCGCACGTAAGACCAACCGAGGTACATACGGGCAACTGCTAAGATTACCCCCAGGCTCGCACCGAGCATGCCGCATAGCAAGAATTGCGTTGCGTGTTTGATGGGTGGAAAACTAGCAGCGGCAATCGGTCCCGCCACTATCCACGACCAACCCCAAACCCACATTAGTTTGCCAACATACTGCCGTAATTCTAAAGTGGCAGTCCGAAAAAAACCGGATGATTTGAGCTGTTCGTACTCGTTGAGCGGTTGTTGTTCGTCAGGAACTGGACAGACAGAAACAGGTGATTCCATCATTTTGTTGTTCTCCCATCGCCACTGGCGGTTGGAAAATCGATCCGTTCGGCATGACCCCAGAATGCTTCTAAATTATAAAACTCTCGTTCGCTGGGCATCATAATATGAACCAAGACATCGCCATAGTCTTGTAACACCCAAGTTCCTTCATTCTTGCCTTCCGTCCGCAGTAGCTTTCTGTGCCATTCTTTGACAACTTTATCCTCAATTGCATCTGCGATCGCCCTTACCTGTACCCTAGAATATCCAGTGACGATCGCGAAGTAATCGGCTAAGTAAGAAACATCAGCGACATGCAACAGGACAATATCGCCTGCTTTGCGATCGGCAGCAGCCTCCGCAATTGCCAAGGCTAATTCCCGACTCTCATCGGCATGAGTAGCACTGACTTTACTAGAGTTCAGAAAAGCGGACTGAGAGATTGAATTTGCTTGGGTATATTCAGACATTAAACCTCATTTTTTGAGCTATGTTTTACAAATCAATTATCTAAAACAAAAGAGCAACTAGGCTCATAATAATTGTCAAATGTACAACTTCATACAGAGCGAAACTATTTCTTCATTTAAGCATGTGCGGAGAGTGGTGCTTGCTTTTTACCCAGTTAAGAAACCAATTTCGGGTGGCGATCGTGCGTGGATGAATTAAACAATGAGTCTCTATTAAAAATTTTAAAGAATAATCGCAGGTACGCCAAACAGCTTGAGGTAAATTTTGATAACTCATCTGTCGTAAAGCTTGTAACTCAGGGGTATCGCCTCTACCTGGCTCAATGCTATCCGCTAAAAACACGATACAGCTCAATTCCGTCATTTCTGGTCTGCCCAAAGTATGATTGGCGATCGCCTGCAATACTTCTTCATCTTGCACCCCAAAAGTATCTCTAGCAACGATCGCGCTGACATCGGCATGTAACAAATGAGGATGCAATTCCATCACGGGATCGATCTCTAACCCCTCAGCGCGCGCCATTTCCAGCAGCTTAGCGGGCTTAAAATATTTTGCCAAGTCGTGCATGAACCCAGCCTGCGCCGCCTTCTCCACATTTTGACGGTGATGCTCAGCCAACTCCACCGCCATCTGCTCTACCCTAAGAATATGGTCGATGCGGGACTGCGGTACGTGTTCTGACAGCCAGCTTAAAACCCGTTCGCGCTTGACCGTGATGTACTCCGAGCTATGGTTGAGATTTAGCACAATAAGAGAGTTAATCTCGACTCAATTCCCAATCTCATTGTAGCGAAGCCTAGTAATAGGAGCGAGGAGCGAGGAGCGAGGGGAAAACATAATCTTTGTATCTTTGCGCCTTTGCGCCTACTCTACGAGAAGCCGCTGCGCGTCTATGCGACCCTATCTAAACTTTAACTTCCACCCGATCGCCCCATTCTGACCCATGACAACCGCCCGTCTCATCGAAATCTTCTCCGCCATTCAAGGCGAAGGATTAAACGTCGGCACGCGCCAAATCTTCATCCGGTTCGCGCTATGCGATCTACGCTGCCATTTTTGCGATAGCGCCCATACTTGGAGCGTACCATCAACTTGTCGCGTCGAGAGATCGCCTGGACTGCGAGACTTTGAAACCCACCCTAACCCCGTACAGCTCAATACTCTATTAACTTGGATAGAACGGCAAAACTCCCCAGGCTTACACGATAGCATCAGCTTCACAGGAGGTGAACCATTACTACACGCACCTTTCCTAGTAGAATTCCTACCTCTGGTACGTCGTGCAACTGGACTACCCATCTATCTCGAAACGGGAGGTCATCGTCCGCAACAACTGCAACTCATCCTACCTTACCTTGACTCGGTGGGCATGGATATCAAACTACCCAGCGTCAGTGGCGAAGATCGCTGGAACGAACACGCAGAATTTTTGCAAACCTGTTACCAAGCAGGGATAGAGGTATTTATCAAAGCGATCGTCTCCAGTCAATCCGATCTCGGAGATATAGCCAGGGCAGCGAAACTAGTTGCATCTGTCAATCCAGAAATTCCTGTATTTCTACAACCCGCTACCCCACTCACACCATCCCAGCAGTTCGGAGACGTTCCAATCCAAGCACCCACTCCAGCACAAGTATTGCATTGGCAAGCGTTCATGAAACGAGAACTCAAACGAGTCCGCGTTATTCCCCAAACTCACAAAATGCTCAACCAGCTATAAAGACGCGAAAATTTGCGTCCCTATCATTACATTGCGATCGTTACATCATCTCATCTGGTGCAGCTTTCGTTTTGGCTTTTGCCTTGTTAGCGCTACGCTTGAGTGCCTGCAAGCGACCTTCATATTTCGCTTTTTGTCGCTTGCCTGGTGCTTGCTCGATTAAAGTTTTTAAAGCACTGCCGAGACTTTTGTAGGCGTTGGGTAGAGTATAACCGAAACGAGTTGCCAAGGCGATCGCCTTTTCGTCTGCCTCTATTGCCTCTTTAACCTGCTTTTCGCCATTATTCTTCTGATATAGCCGATATCCCGACACGCCGCACAGCGCCACTGCTAGCAACAATAACAAACCATCCTGTACCCAAAGTTCGCCGACCGCGCCACCCAAACCAATCGCTAGCGCTGCCATTTCCCAACCATCTTTGGGAATGGTGTCATTTTGAATTCGCGCTACTTCGTGCCAAAACAGCAAGTTTCGTTGATCGATCGCCAGCGCATCCCACTTAATCAAGTCGATTTGAATTTCCACCTGATCGCTGCCAATTTCTTCACTCCGAATCAGGGGTGGGTTAACTTCCGTCGTTCCCTCGACAGTTACCCAACTTTGCAGTTCTGGGGGCAGTATACCCTTGAGTCGCCGCAATTCGCTCATTTCGGCTTTAGCCGAGGAGGTTGCATAGGATGTCATAAACAGGATTCCAACAAGTGGCTAAGAATGCTTCTACTCTCATTTTGGAGTATAGCGAATCACATCGTCCAAATTTTGGGGAAACCCTCTACACGTCGGCAGTTTCTAATTCTGCCATCTCTTGTAGAGATTGCCAGCCAGCCAGCCACTGAGAACGGTCTTTGAGCGAATTTGCATTGATCCAAAATCGTGCCTCGGGATCGCAGGCGGCGACCATTTCCGCAAACACCCACTTGCCTTGATTTTTGCGATTGACCACTTGAAAGTGCCTCCAGCCGAACATTTTTTGCTGGGAAGTCCATTTGGAACCAACGAGATAGGGGAATTTTTGCTTTTTGGGCATAGATGGAGTGAGGAGTGAGGAGTGAGGAGTGAGGGAGGAGACAAGGGAGAAGTCGGAAGTCGGAAGTATTTCACTCACCACTCTCTTTCCCTCGCCCCTCATTCCTTGCTCCTCACTCCTAGTTTAGTGACATTGCCAAATTTTTACAGTACTGTCAGCACTACCAGAAGCGATCGCTTGTTCGTCAGGACTGAGAGCAATCGACCAAATGGCATCATCATGGCTGCCGATAGTTTTGACAAATTTACCATTTTCAGATTGCCAAACTTTGAGCGTTTTATCACCACTACCACTGACAATAATTTTCCCCAACGGACTTAAAGCAACACCGCTGACACGGCTAGTATGACCTTCTAGCGTATGAGTTAGCTTGCTATCATGCCACATCTTAATCGTGCCGTCTTCGCTACCAGAGACGATGGTGCGTCCATCTTTACTAAAGACAATCGATCGCACCCATCCAGAATGTCCCGTCAGATCGCCAATCCATTTTTCTTTGTATAAGTCCCACAAACGAATAACTTCGCCGCAACCTCCAGCTAAAACTTTGCCATCTGGACTATTGGCAACTGACAATACATAACCGGAGTGTCCTGTCAAGGTGTACATGAGATTACCTGTATATAAATCCCACAACTTCACCGTGCCATCGTCACTACCGCTAAAAATTACCTTACCATCACGACTCGTCGCGATCGCGCTGACTCCATTCGCGTGTCCGGCTAGAGTTTGAATCAGTTTGCCGCTATTAACGTTCCAGATCTTGACAGTTTTATCGGCACTGCAACTGACGAGAGATTTACCGTCAGGACTAAAAGTCAATCCCCGCACCCAGTTGCTATGGTCTCTGAGACAGTAAACTAAACTGCCGCTATCCAACTCCCAGATGTTAATCGTTTTGTCCGCACTGCCGCTGGCAACTAACTGTCCGTCTGGGCTAATGGCAACTGCTCTAATCTGTCCCGAATGTCCGGTTAGGGTATGCACGCACTGCCAATGTTTAATTTCTACTAGTGGTGGTGGTGGTGGCGGTGGTGGTGGCGGTGGCGGCGGCGCTGTGGCGGCTGGTGCTGCGATCGCTGGTGCTGTGGCTGTTGGTGCGACAATTGGTTCGCTGAGGTCTTTGAGTACCTCTTCTGCCGATTGATAGCGACGCTGGACGTATTCTTGCAGCATTCGATCGAGAATGTCACTTAATCGATCTGAGACATCAATACCCCTTTGCTGCAAATAGGGTCGCCACATCCAGTTTCCTTCTAAAGGATTGTAAATTTCATCGAGTTCTGCATTTGTCATCAGGCGAATGCAGGTGACACCCAAGCTGTAAATATCGCTGGCGGGGAATGCCCTCCCACCGCGCAGTTGTTCGATGGGGGCATATCCTTCCGTTCCAGGTTTGGTACTAGCAGCAGAGATACTCGTCCCAGCAAGCTGTTTTGCTACGCCAAAATCGATTAAGACGAATTTGTTATCAACTTTTTGACGTAGAATATTTGTCGGTTTAATATCTCGATGAATCACGTCGCAATGGTGAATAAATTGCAGTACGGGCAGTAAACTATTCATCAGCGCCCGAATTTGTTCTTCGTTAAACGATCCTTGTTGTTCTAATTCTTTTTCTAAATCTTGCCCGTCAATATGTTGTTGTACCAGATACAAGCGTTGTTCTTGTTCAAAATAACCGAATAAAGTCGGAATTTGGGGATGTTTCTCCCCTAGTTCTAATAACTGTCTGGCTTCTTGCTTGAACAACAGGGTGGCTTTTGCCATTGCCTCAATATTGCCTTGAATGTGGGGCAGAGGAAAAAACTGCTTGATCACGCAAAGGGCATTGAGACGATTGGCATCTTCTGCCAAGAAGGTGCGTCCAAAGCCACCATTGCCGATTGGTTTAATTGCTTGATATTGGTCTTTGAGCAGCAACTTGGAGCCACAGACGAGACAATACTTTCTCCCATCTAAGTTTTGGGGGTTCTGGCAGTCTGGATTCAAGCAGTAACTCATATCTGGGGATCGGCTTATGGAATCTGTATTTAGTCTTCCCAGATTTAACAGGCAATTAGCTATTAGGGAAAAACTACAGTAGGGAGCAGGGAGTCGGGAGCTGAGGGAGCAACTCAAAATTCACGCATTCACGCATTCACGCATTCACGCATTCACGCATTCAAAATTTCCCTACACTCCACACCCTTTCTTCACTAGCCACCAGTCACTAGTCACTGATAACTGTTAACTGTTAACTGATATACGACTGGGTGAAGATCGGGCTAGTTGAGTTTAGCCCTAAACCGCACAAATCCATAGGCATTTGTAGGAATTCCAGGCGCAGTCGCATTGAGTAAATTGCCTAAATTCACTACGATCGCCCCATTGGTATTGCTACCCTGACAATTAATATTAGGGTAAACACTAGTCGGCTCAACTCCCGGGGGAAAATACGTTGCGGCATCTCCGTCACTGATATTTGTTAATGATTCAGTGGCCCCGTTATATTGCCAGAGAATACCTCTATCTATTCCTTGAAAACCGCCGTTAGCTTGAGCTGGTTCGCTGTTGAAGGTATTAGGGACAAAATTTGTATTAGTAGGAATGCGATCGCAAAACAAAACGTTTTGAGCCGTATTATTACCAGCTGACAGGTAGTAGACAGTGTACTCAATTTCATCACCTGGTTTAACCTGACCACCATCAATACCACCGATGAGGAAATCATCGGGCTTACCGTTATTATCAGCATCGAGCCACTTATCAGTATCGGGCTGTTCGGGTGGAACTGGGTTAGCCAAAGTAATATCGTTATCATCGTAAGGATTGTTCAGATCGTCGAAATAGCTGGATAGATCGTCACCATTCAAACTCGTTGTGTCATCGTTAATTTTAGTGATCCGCTTGACCAACAGCACGCTAGGATTGCTGATAAATGGCAACGTAATCGGTGTTGGAGTTGGCGTATCGCCGTGAGGTGTAATGGGTAGAGTTGGGGAGTCAGTTGATAAATCGCTCGTCAGTAAGTCTGGTGGCGGAATGGGAACGTCACTGTTGATACCTGCAAAGGTAAAGCCAGGGTTAGCCACATTAGCAGAAATACTGCTAGCATACGCAGTATTTTCCTGTACCGTGTTGCTTGGAACAGAAGCGGTGTTGGGATAGGTGAGTCGTACAGTAAAAGCGATCGTACGCTCTTGTCCTGGTGCTAGCGTGTCTGTCCCAGCCAGTAATTTGAAACCATTCGTACCGTTGAAACTGGGGTTGAGAGTGAGAGTACCTGAACCTGCTCCTAGTGTAGGAGCAGTTTGGATCGCAATTGTGGGATTACCCGTATTGAAAGTTAGATTCAAATTTTCAGTAATTTGCACCTTGGATGCAGCTTCAGTACCCGTATTCTTAACTGCGATCGTATATGGCACGTCAAAAGTGGTATTGTTAACTGCTGTCACTGTACCAGCCGACTTCACTACGTCAAGTCTTTGCGGGGTGAACGGGCAACTACTTCCATCACTCTGCGAAGCCGACACAGTGTTGCTAATATCAGTAGCAGTACCATTTGTGAGATCGATTTGGTAGAAGTAGCCGAAGCTGCTGTAACCGTAGAACGTACCGGAGGCATCAAAAAAGACGCTGCCAATCGGTGTTTCTGAGGGAATTCCAGTAGAGCCAACTACAGACACGTTAGCCGAGCTACCGCCGATCGTAATTTGGTAAAGATTACCAGACAACACCCCATACATCTTGCCATCTACAGGATTGAAAGCAATGTCACCAACACTCATTGGTACTGATAAGTTAATCGCAGTAGCAGTTTTGGCGTTGACATCAACTCGGTAAATCTTGGTGTTGTCGTTGTCTGGGACGACATAATAATTTCCTGCTGCATCAAAAGCACCCGCAGAGTAGGGACCTACAGGCAGATTGCTAACATTTCCAATAAAAGAAGCATTGCTTTGAGTCAAACGATAGAGCTTGTTAGTTCCAGCAGTTCCATACTCGATCGCATACAAGTAGCCGTCAACTGAGTTATGACCCAAAGCGTTCAATTTGACGGCTGGTGTAGGATTTAATAGCAGCGTGTGTTGATAAGGGTCGGGAATGCGATCGATTCTATAAAGCTCGGAATGTGCTGACAAACCACTACCGACAACGCGAACTTGATAAAATCTGCCATCGCAGACAAAGGATTGCCCGACAACTGCGGCGACAGTCACATCTTCACCCGTGCTAGAAGCTGAGTTATAGCTGCTACTACCGCTAGCTCCTGAAGGGTTAGTGTAGTTTGCTGTAGCTGGGTTCTGATACGTTCCGGCGATTACACCTAAGCCAAAGCTAACCGTAAAGGTGATAGATACACTTCCGCCAGCAGGAATGGTGAAGCTACCCCAACTAGGGTTTGTTGCTCCTGTTGTCGGATTTGTAGTCGAGGCACGGACAGCACCCCCACTCAATGTTACTGTACCTGTTGAGGCATAAGTAAAGCCACTAGGCAGGGTGTCAGAGATGTTGACATTGGAAGCTGTTGCCCTCCCTGTGGCATTAGAAACGGTAATAGTGTATGTTGCAGTGCTGCCTGCGGCAACGACGGGTGTACTGGTCGTTTTGGTAATGGTAAGAGCTGGCGTGAGTTCAAACCCAAAGTCTTTTTCTATAACTGGGCTGCTAGCAACATTAACCGCTAAGTTATTTGGTGTATCTAATGCCCACCCAGCAGGAATGTCAGGATCGCTAGTATCGACTTGAACTATATAATCACCACTAGCAACACCAACAAAAGAGTACTGACCGCTAGCATTAGTCATTGCAGTAGCAAGAGTATTTGTGCCAGTACTATCTAAAAGCCTAACGGTAATGTTTGCTATAGGTGGTTCGCCAACGTTGAGGATTTTATTGCTGTTGTTGTCTCGGTATAAAGTGCCAGAAATGCTTTGAAGACCATTTTGCGTAAAAATACCACCCCCTGCCATCAAATCGAGTCCACCACCCCCCGTTGACGCTTCACTCGTAGTTGTGGGGAAGCTATTATAGTTAACTAAATTGTAGGTTGAGTCAATGTCGTCTGCAAAAAGGGCATAGCCATAGATCGTTTCACCAGCATTAACGCCAAGACTAGAGAGTGAAAAGTAAATTCCACTAATATTTTGGTTCGTAGTCTGAGCTGAAGGTTTGAAATTCGTCTCAGTTTGCTCCCTTCGCATTACAGTAGTATTGATGGATGGTCCTACCCGCCCCCAAGGATTAGGAGTAACACTAGAGTTAACACGGACTAACGAACCGAATCCATTCGGATTGCCGCTAGCATCAACAGAGGTAATTGCAGCAATTCTGAATGAGTCGTTACCCCCTCGATCTAAGATGAGGAAGCCAACATTACTGCTGGAGTTAATAGGAACTGATAGTCCACCGGAAATTAGGAAATCAATCCGTTCAATATTATTGTTGTTACCTACCCCATTGCCCTGATTAGCAAAAACATTGTCCGCACCTCGATTAATAATCTCGTCGAGGAGTATATCATCCATTATTGTTGCTGTACTAGGTTTTAAGTTCTCGATGGTAGTATTGTTGTACTCGAAGAAAACAACCTGTTTATTGCCTGAGGCGTTAGTATTGTCGCGTCGTTGTAGTTTAATCGTGTCAACTAATTTCAGTATGGAGTAGTTTTGTCCAGCAACAAATCCTGTCAGCTTAAGATTATTAGAAACTCCAAATGTGAGGGTGACATTAGAACCACAAGGGTAAGCAGCTGGGAGAGTACAGGGGTTAGTAGTAGTGGTGCTGTAACTGCTACCTGTCGCTGTTTGGTTAATAGTGTTGAGTCCAGTAATGGCTTGTTGTGCTGCGGCGGGGCTAATTGTCCCTAAGGCGATCGCACCTACACTCAAACCCGAACCGACATACTTGCTAACCTTAGCTAGAAGCAATTTTCTCAGCGTCAAATTTTTGCCTTTACGTGTAGCATGAGATGCTAACGCGATCGCACTTAATTCTCCGAAGAATTTCACAATCTCGTACCTCCATCTGGTCTGACTTTCCGATCGATCTCTTGTGATGGTTCAGTCAGTTGTGGTGGATCGGGGTCTGATGTTTCTTGCGATCGCGTTTGATGGCGATCGCGCAATTGTTGTAGCTTCGACGGCTCTTGTAGCTGCTGTTGTGTAGTGGTTGCAGTTGAAGTGCGAGATTTGAGTTTTTTGGCGATCGGTTGAACTTTAGATTTTTGTGGTGGTGCAGGTACGGGCTTTTGCAACCCAAAACCATCAAATAATTCATTCAATTTCACAGTCAAGCCAAAATAAGCCCCACCAGCAGAACGAGAACCGCTAAAATCGTCATCATTCACATGACCAAACGCATATCCTGCCGATAACCGCAGATTTGGTGTCAGGTAGTAACCTGCTTCAGCGACAAAACCCGTCTCGCTGTGATTTTCTGAAGGTTGATTAATCCAACGAGCTTCACCTACAAGATCGATTTTGTCATTTAAGCGATAGGTTGCCCGTAATTGCCCGAGATTAATCGTACTAGAGTTAACTAAATCCTCAGCTAGATAAGACGTGCTGTGACGAATTGCATACTTGCCATAAAGTTCCCATCGCCAGTTAGGAGCGTAAATAGTTTCTAGAGCAAAAGTATGGTCTTTAGAACCCGTCCCGCTGCCAAATAAAATCGTGTCGGGAATTGTGGAGGGATTTTTGCGATATTCGTAACGTAACAAAGCATTAAATTTATCGTTATTCGGGTCGCGATATGCTAGACCTACCTTTAAATTAGCTGTATCTCCCAACCCCGAAAGTCTTTGGTTAGAGGCATTCGCCTGTTGGTAGCGCACCAAACCCGTTAGCGCTAACGAAATTTTCCCCGTGATATCTGCGGAAATTACTGTATTAGAACCACCAGAAGAATTCCGATGCTCGTAACGAGCGCTAGCTTTGAAATCAGAGTTAGGCGTGTATGCTAAACCAATGTGGTAGTTATCACCTGAGTCAACTCCAATCGAAGAGGCACTTTGTCCTATGGTAAAGGGTTGCACGAACTGCTTACCTGCTCCAGTTCGATTGAAGAAATTACCAAATACATGCTCGTATCCCAGATCCAGCTTTAACCCTGGGGCAATGGTAAAACCTTGCTTTATCCCGATCGCACCCTGTGTTGTCATCCCGTCACCCCCATTTAAAATGGAGTAACGCCCATTGAAAGTGGTATCTGTACCAAATTTGCGTTCGCCGATAAAATCGAGACTGGTAATCGAGTTACCATCATTCTGACTGCCACTATAAAACTGTTGCGATAAGCGAATACTCAAATCTTGTGCAACTTTCCAATCTAAACCTACAATCGTGCGGTCTGGATAAACGGCATCTTCTTCATTAGAAATGGTCAGTTCGTTTTGGGCTAAAAAAGTAAGAGTTTCAGTTAAAGGTAACTTGAGACGCGATCGCAATTGGTCTGAAGTACCGCTCAAAGCATTCGGTTCGATCCGGTCTTCTCGATGCCGATGCACCCAATCCAATGTCAAGTCGGCTTTACCAATCTGCTGCTGTACTCCAGCTGTAATCGTTGTCAGCGAGTTGTCAACCTTACTACCTGGGATCGCTTCCAAACGGGGTGAAAATAAATCGGTAAAATTATCTAATGGTTGAGGTGCTATGCCGCGATTGTCTTCATGGTCGTACTGCAACCGAACATTAGTTTTTGGCGTAACCTGTCCTGTAACCTGCGCTCCATAACGAGTTTGTCCTGGGACAAAGCTAGTTGTAGCGTTGTTACTAAAGCCTGTATCGGTAGAGCGCCAATAAGCTCGACCTTGAATCCCTTGGGCGATCTCTCCCTCAGCCTCTAACCGATAAGCCGAACCGCTGACTTGTCCCATCATTTCTGAATCGTTGTGGGAGTGAGCGTATTCGGCAATTAAATATATTTTGTCACTTATCGCAATTTGCGCGTCTGCACCATAAAGTTCAAAATCGCGAATGCCGCGTTCTTCTTTTAGATAAGTTGCACCGAGCCAACTTTCATTCTCCAGTTGTCGCGAGATGTTGTACTGGACTCTACCACCGTAGATGCGATTGTCCTTTTCCTGGCTTTCATATTGATAGGTTGCAACAATTCGCCGCACCAAAACTAGTCCGTTGTCATTAACATCCGTACGGAAAATTGGCTCGCGAAATAACAACGTGCCGCGATCGTAGTCGATGTCGTAGTCCGTACCTCGCACGAATTGTTGACGTGATAACACCGTACCTGGGCGATTGAGTTCTTCGACTTCAATCGAGATATTTTCACTTCCAGGTATGAGCAAGCGTCGCGAGAGGAAATAATAACCGCTCGTACCATCAGGCGGAATCGTGTCGCGCTGGAACCCTTCAACGTTATCGCCGTAAAATACTGAGAGTTGAAAATCACCTAGATTGTAATTTGCTTTGAACCCGTGTAGGTTACGAGAAGTCGCAGTATATTCCTGTGACGAGCGAGCAAACTCTTTTGTATCGTAGTCACCCCACATCACATAGTCAGGCTCAGCTCCAGGAATGGATGCCGATCGCTCAAAGCGCAGATACAAACTATCTTGAGAAGGGGTAACAGCTTCAACTTTAGAACTATCGCCGTAGACGGGATAATTGCGATCGCAGACTTGGTAATCTCGAAACAAACCGGAAGTGCCGTCGCAATTTTGGTTCAGGGTGCGATCGCTGTTATATGCTCCCGTAAACAACCATTCGCCAATTCTACCGGTGGCAAAAACTGCTGTATGGAAACTCAGTTCGGTACGGTTGTCTTCATCGGGGGGCAAAAAGTCGCGGAAACTCTTGTAAAAATCAGTCCCTCTAGCACCTAAACGCAAGTCAACAACACCCGTAACTAGACTAGAGCGCAGATTCGTTTCAAATTGAAATTGGGTATATGCTTCTAGCTGAAAAGCTTCAGCGCGAACTCTGACTGTTTGAGCTTGTAGTCCCGATCGCAGCTCAGCTGTGTATTGTCCTTTACGTGCCAGGACTTGAAACCCTTGGCGATCGGGCTTAGCATCCGTACCGACAAACTCCCCAGCACTAGCGTCAAGAGTCACGATCGCATCTTCATTGGCGCGATTGCCTTTCTCGTCGAGTAACTGCCCTTGGATCGTGGCTGTCGAACGTCCATCGGCGGGAATTCGCGATTCTTGAGTTTGGACGGTGATTTGTTTCGTATTACCGCGCACGTATACTTTAATTGCAGTCGATTCTCCAGCGCGATCGCCAGTCTTAATTTTAATTGTGAGGGTATTCTCTCCCTGCTGGAGTGGTACGCCGTACCATGTCTGCGTCACGGAATTCGCCGTATTGTTTGTTTCCGTGCCACCAATTAAAGATGTATCGACTAATTCGCCATTGACTGACAGTTCCACGGGAAGATTTGCGGGAGACTGCACGGTTACCGTAGTCGCTGGCACGTCTAAGACTTCATTCGATCGCGGCGAAAGAAATTTTAGATCGTTTGAGGTTGGAGTGGAAGTCGTCTGAGAATCGGTATTTTCCGAATTTGGGGGTTGACCTTGTTCTCGTAATGCAATTAGGTAGTTAGCATACTTTTGTTCAGCCTCCGATCGCGGTACGTTCTGGGATGGAATATTAGTATTTTGTTCGATCTCTTCTGGTGGTATGTTCTGGGATGGAGTGTTAGTATCTGCTTCAGTTGTAGGTGGTGGCGCTGCCTCTGGGAGGGAGAGCAATGCAACTTCAGCCTCGGGAAAATCCGTGACTGTCTGTTCTCCATTTAAGGCGATCGGTAGTGCAACTATGTCGTTACCGAAATCTGGCGTAGCTACTGTGGCTGTCTCAGGCGTAGCGAGGAACGCCACTAGCAATTGGTGTAATTGACGGTCTGTTTCTGAAGGTGGCGTTGCAACGGCTTCAATCGGTAATGCTGCTACGTAAGTGTCGAAATCCTGCGTATTCTCTACAGGTACAGATGTCTCAGGTTGGGCAAGTAATGCCGCAATATAATCGTGCCAGCGCTTTTCTGTCACCGATCGCTGTACTTGCCTCAGTTCGATTGGTAATGCTGCTACGTAAGTGCTGAATTCTGTTTGAGTTGGCAGTGGTTCTGTTCTAGCAGTTTTAGGCAGAATCAACAAACCGATCGCATTCACTGTAGTAATTACTAGGAAGGCATTGAAAAATCTTGTTCTCCACTTCATTTAGGTTTTGCCTCCTTCACGATGGGAGTCACAGCAAAATTCATCCGTGCCATTCCACCAGGTTCTAAATGCACTAAGCGGGATTGACTGTTGCGTTCGATAAAACGACGGTTGGGAGCCAAGGCGTAACCAGGTACGCTACTGAAATCTAAAACTCCCGTGCGATAACCAGAAATGACGTTGGCAACAGAAAATAGCCCTTGAAGATCGGTAGTAATACGGTTGCCGTCATCCATGAAAATCACCGCATTGGGAACTCCTGGTTCTCCTGGCTGCTGTTCGCCATCAAAGTTTTTATCTACGAATACTCGCCCGATCAGCGTGCCGCAATCTGACAAAATGCCTGGGTTAATCCGTAATCTGTGAACGGCGGGACCATCTTTTACTGTTTGGTTGTTGTCAGTGCGCTGTCCGGTTACGTTTGCCAAGTTTTCACCCGTACCGCGAACTGCGTCAGTCGTGAGGACTGCGGCATAAGCTATACTCAGAACTTGCTCGTTAGTGGCGCTACCTGGTAGTTCTATTCCCTCTGCACGTAAAGAGATCGTTCTACCATCGTGACTGGATGCGATCGCCACTGGAGATTTGCCCAACTCTGCTCGCACAGATTTAGGTATAAAGGTAAAACCTAGAGGTAAGGTATCGGTGACGACAATATTTTTCAGTAGGCTGCTGCTGAGATTTTTGACTGAGAGACGATAGATAACTGTATCTCCAGGCTCGGC
>NZ_JBOFLP010000002.1:0-2527 GCF_051657925.1 Chroococcidiopsis sp. | reverse complement strand
TGGCTGTAGCCCTCGGCGTGGGTGGTGGTAGAGCGATCTACGAAAACGTCAATAGGGGAGTTTCAGATATTACTGGTGCTATTTCACAGCTAGCTTCAAAAGCAGCAATGTTAATCGTTTAAATATAATTCAGGTATTCCGATCGTGGTTTTCAATTCCAACAAATCGCAACAACTAAACGAGCTAATTCCCAATACCAAAGAAAAGATTACTTTAGGTCAGTTAATTTTAGCTGGTGCGTTTATCATGCTCTCTTTCTCTTCCTGTACTGTCGCCCTCAGCAATAAAAAACTAGCCGAACAGAGAATTACTAACGTTCAATTAGCTGACGGTACTGCCATTTTCATCCAACAAAAATCGGGGGATTATCGCGAACCAAAAGTAATTGTCGAGTTTAGCAAACAATGGTTGAGTTTGATGTTTGGCTGGGAAAGAAGCGATCGGGGCATCAAAAACAGCCAGAATAAATTCGTTCCCAGTAATTCTTATGCTGCGTCGCTGACAATGGCGACCAAGTTTAGAGATGAATTTCTCAACGAACTAGCCCCGATGGTACCTTCCCAGTTTTTCGATCGCAACAACTCACTCAAATCTTCGATCCTAATTCGCTACATCTCAGAACCAGTAGCAGTAAAAGCTACAGTACCGACTTGGAAAATCAATGTAGTAGCCGATTGGCTTATTTTTGATGAAAGTAGTGGCAAACAGATCAAAACTAAGCCTTTCAATAAAATCTTCACCATCCAAGCCGCAGCTATTCCCAACTCCGCGCTTGGTGAAGGTGCAAATAGTTTTGAGAAGTTAGTCAATAAGATGCGTGCTGCTGGCTTAGAAATCATCTCAATTGAAAACTACGACGGGTAGTCGCCATAAATTCCTATGAAAACTCAAAATCAACATGCAACAGTCGAGCTAGATTCAAAAGAACTGAGTGCAGAAGAGCAAAACGAAATAGCTGGACTAGCTTACAAACCAATTGAAGTAGCTAAAGAAGAAAAACTAGATTTAGAAAACGATACCCCATCAAAACTGGCGACTGAAGATAAGGCAATGCCTCGAACCATATTTATGGCAGCAGTTGTAGGTATTTTCATTTTGTTTGGAGTGGGATTATGGCAGGTTCTACAACCTAGATATCCCGAACCTGCTGTAGTTTCAGAACCAGAAACACAAGTTTCAGAGGAAGAAGTGAGCGAAGCTGACTATCGAGGCAAATTAGCACTCAGAGATCAAAAAATAGAATTATCGACTCCGCAACCGAGTGAAGAAAAACCAGTTCCCAAACCCGTAGTACCTGCCACTCCTCCACTCAGATCCGCACCTGTAGTTCGCTACGCACCACCACCACCCAGACCTGTATCCAGACCGATACAGCGCAGTTACAGCCCCAGAACTCAAACCAAACCCGAACAGAAGGTCGATCCCTTCGAGCGTTGGGAGCAACTAGCCAGTCTCGGAAAAGTGCAAACTTCAGAGTTACCAAAACCATCGGTTTCTAACCTCAGAACCAGACAAAGAACGCTTGAGATAGCTAACAGAGAAACGGATGAGCCAATTCCAGTAACCAGGCAAACAAGAAAAATCAAATCGGAGTCGCTACAGATACCTACTGTTAGAGTTAGCTTAAATAAAACTGAAGCAAATAACGACAACTCGCGAACACCTGGCATTGAAGGAATTCTCAACCGCAGGAGAAGCGATCGCGAAACGTCCAATTCTAGTGCATACGAAATTGCTTTTGGTACGACTGTCAGAGGAGTAGTTTCAACTCCCCTACTTTGGGATGAGTCGGAAGATAGCGATAATCAAGCTTACAAACGCTTTAGCATTAGTTTGAGCGAAAACTTAACCGATGCTAACGGAAGGGTAGCCCTGCCATCGGGTACGGTTATTATCGCCCAAGCCGATCGAGTCAATCCTAAAAACCGATTGGTGCGAGCGAGTGCCATTGCGATCGTCTATAAAGATTTACGGGGTAGAACCAGACAGCAAGCGATCGAACCCAACACGATTTTAGTCGAAGCCCAATCCAACCAACCTTTGATTGCTAAAGGTTATTTTGACGACGGCGGTACGATTGCCAGAAGCGATTTGTTAGTCAGTACTCTATCGGGGATAGGAAAAGTAGGCAAAGTTTTAACCGAACCCAAAACAACTTCGACGGTTAGTTCTGGCTTGTTTGGAGGATTTTCTTCTAGCACTACCCAAAGTAGAGATCCCGAACTTTGGGCTGCCGTACTCGATGGCTTTTTCAGTCCTCTTTCCGAGCGCCTTTCGGCTCGATCGGAAAAACAAATTGAAGAATTAGCCAAACGTCCTAATGTTGCCATAGTTGCACCTAATACTAAAGTTTCTTTACTCGTCAATGGCTTTATTACAATCTCACGGTGACTTCCTCCCGTCGCTGATTGCAAGCTTTTGCGGCGCGGGCTTCCCAATCTCGCGACTGAGAGATTCCTGCCCCACGCCACTTATCTAGAGATCCCCCCTTTAGTTCCCCCCGAATTTCGGGGGGTTAGGGGGGATT
>NZ_JBOFLP010000001.1:0-23464 GCF_051657925.1 Chroococcidiopsis sp. | reverse complement strand
CAAGGCGATCGCATATTGTTGAGTTGGAAAGTGAGAAACTTTAGTCAAATGACACAGTTATTAGCGATCGGTAAGAGTGACAACGGCGTTGTAATTGCTCCCACAAGTTTCAACTTTAATACCAAAATTCCTCAAAATTTGCGTCAAAATTGTCCGCAGCCGCTTAATGATGAATTAACCTGCAACGATGTTCCCGTGAAACTACTTGCGACACCAGGCGGATATACACTTCAACTACAGCCTAAATCCAATAATCGGCAGCAACCTCAACTTTCAGAAACGATTGAGGTTCAAGTCGTAGCTGTAGCACCGAAAATTATTTCTTTTACCCTTAATGGCAAGACTTCGCAACAGTCTCCTACTGTATTTTTGAAAGAGGGACAAAATATTACTTTGAAGTGGCAAACTAAGGGCGATGATGTCAATGTAACGTTAGATCCTTTTGGTAATGTTACGGCTAGTGGTTCCAGTACGCTGAAAGCCACGACAAATTTATCCCAAATTGTTCTCACCGTCACTAACAACCAGCAACAATCTGTTAAACAAGCATTCCTAGTACAAGTTCAGCCTGCACCTCCAAAGCCCACCCCCTCACCAACTTCTCTCGCTCCTATTTTTCCTTTCCCACAGCCTATATCCCCAACTTTAAAAGCTCCTAAAAAATAGTGAAGATTTTAATAATTTACATCTGGCTATCTTTTAGTTCTTATCTGACAGCTCAAATCAGACTATATCTATAGGATAATTATGGCGGACAAAATACTCGATTTAAATCGTAGTCTCAAACTAATTTCAGGCTCAAATATACTAAATTTAGAGCGCAGACACAGCACTGATAGCTCTAAAAAACTGTGCCATTTTCTACAATTTCAATTAGAACAATTAACGGCTCAATCGGCGATCGCTTGGGCGCAAATCATCTATATCGATCCCCTTTCTGGAGCGCGGCGACAAGTGGTAGCGGCAGAAACTCCCCTGCCTTTTTCGCCAGATCTATTATCCGAGCTACGTTCGGAAACCTGGCTAGTGGAATTTCCTCCAACTTTTTCACTACTTCAAATCGTTGGCGAACGTCTAGAAAATACCGTCGTGTATTTTTGTCCGTATGGTTATCAACAGCAGCAATGCCAGTATCTTTTGATTGTAGCTAAAGACATTCTCTCTCTCAGTTGGCAGCAATATATCCAACAAACAGCAGTGCTAGTCAGCGAATATTTAGAACGTCATTTAGAATCTTTACAACAACAGCATCAAATTCAAATTCTAGAACAAATTATTCAGCGGGTAGGACACCAATTACGCCAACCACTCAGTTTAATTGGATTGTATGCAGAAACTCTCTATCGCAGTTTAACACGAGGTTCTTTACAGGATCGGGCAGCTATCATCCGCGAAACAACTCAAGATTTAGATAGAAATTTAACAGAACTGATTTATTGTAGCGATTCTGAAACTTTGCGATTCACCCTACAAGATTTGCAGGGTTTAATTGTCGAAAGCCTTCAAGGTTTTCAGGCTTGGATTGCCGAAAAACAACTACAAGTTCGCTATCCCGATATTTCAGTTGTCTTGAGCCTCGATCGCTTACAAATGAAACAAGTTTTTGACAACTTACTCAGTAACGCTATCCACTTTAGTCCAATTGGCAGCACGATCGCGATTGACTGGCAAGTATTTCATAGCGAAGTGCTGATCTCTATTGCTGATGAAGGAACGGGACTTTCACCAGCCGATTTGCAGTATTTGTTTACCCCATTTTATTCTTGCCGTCCTGGTGGCACTGGTTTAGGGCTAGCGATCGCCCAAAAAGTAGTACTGGCTCACCAAGGCAACTTATGGGCAAAAAATTTGCCTGTCAAAGGGGCAGAATTTTCGCTGATTCTCCCGCGTTTTCTCACATCAACTTAGCTAACGGAGGCAGTTTTATGTTAGCGCGATCGGGACAAACAAAAACGTTATCAATTTTGCTAGTTGAAGACGACCGACACTTTCGATCTGGGCTACGAACGCTACTCGATCTTTATCGAGCCGAACAAGGTGGAGGCTGTACCGTAGTTGGAGAAGCCAGCAGCGTCGAAACAGCTATATCTTTGACAACACAGCGACATCCCGACCTGATGCTACTCGACATGGAACTAGAATATGGTGATGGAATAGCGGTACTGCGGCAACTGCAAGAAAGGCAGGAGCAAGTTAAGCCACTGGTGCTGTCAGCCCATCAAGAGGATTACTGGATTTATCGCGCCATGCAAGCTGGGGCAATGGGTTACGTGTTCAAGTCTCAGTTAACCCAGCAGCTATGGGATGCCATTGTCACTGTGTTACGGGGTGAAGTATACCTACCTTCTGCGGTGGCTACACGGTTTTTCCGGCAGTTTCAAGCTTCCCAGGCGACTTCCACGACTCCAGCCGAAACCTGTCAATTGTCGAATCGAGAAGTCGAAGTCCTGCTGTGGTTGGTACGAGGAGCATCCAACGAAGCGATCGCCAAACAGTTATATATCTCAATTGCCACCGTTAAAGCGCACTTGACCAGCATTTTTGAGAAATTACAAGTAACCAGCCGCACCCAAGCGATCGTGACGGCGATGAAACTGGGACTGGTACAACCGTAAACAATTAATAATTTGCAATTTAATTTCTGACATTTGATTCCCCTATGTCTATTACCGATCCTTATGCTCGAAGCTATCGCTGTTGGCAAAATGCACCCTTAAGTTGCGATCGCCCTTTGAAAACAGCCGAGGAAGTGCCGAACGCCAAATTTTGCTTAGAATGCGGTTTTCCTGCCACTTTACCAAAACAGGCAGAAATTCGCGGCAGTCGAGATATCTATCGCATTACAGAGTTTGTGCGATCGCAGGGAATGGGACGCTTGTACAAAGGCGTTCAAGTCAGTGATGGTAAGCCAGTGGTAATTAAAGAGTACCTGCTGCCGAGTCGTGATTTTAATGCCGAGGAAGCTGAGCAGCGAAAAGCCAAGTTTACGCAGATCGCAGGGATGAGTCCGGTCAATAATCAATCGCCAGATTTTCGCTTACTTATGCCTTGGGAAGCTATTGCCGACCGACAAGGCGATCGCTGTTATCTAATTACTTTGGGTAACATAGCTGCTGCGCCGAATTTAAGTCAAGTATTGCAACAAAACGGAGCAATGCCACCGGAGCGAGTGCGCGACTTGCTGGCTCAAGTCCTACAAACCTTACAATTTCTGCACGCTCAGAAATTCCGCTTACCGTCTGGGCAAGTGCGGGAGGGAATGGCTCACGGCAATCTCAGCTTAGAGAGTTTAATCGCGACCGAAAATTCCTACATTTATACCTGCGACCTCGCTGCTTGGGAAAGGCTATTTGACCCTCCCCCTAATACATTTCCCATCCCAGAACCAGCGCAGGATCTCGTGGCTTTAGGTCATGTTGCTTTCTATCTGGGGTTGGGACGAGATCGGGAGCCAACATCAGAGCGATCGCCCGATCCACGCGACGTACAGCTTTGGTCTAAGACCGATCCAGCCTTAAGAGAATTCCTTTACCACTTATTAGGACTAGAAACTCCTTTTCCCAGTGCAGAAGCAGCACGTCAGGCGTTGTTACAACTTCCAAGTGGCAAAATGGCAACGACAGCAGCCCCTAGCACCTTTGAAGGTAAAAGTTTCGGGAGGCGACAGTTGCTCTGGCTGGTAGGATTGCCGTTGCTTTTACTAGGGGGACTTTTATGGCTAGTGCGATCGCAGTCCAATCGGGAACAGGGGGATGATTTTGCTGAATTTCAACGTTTGGTTCCTAGCTTTAACGATCTCAACACGATCCAAGCTGGTAAATATCCTTATACAGCAGAACGAGATAGTACTTGGACAACTGTTGTGGGTAAAAGACCTTTGAGCGATCGCCCCCTCAACGATATCTTGACTCGTCCTCGCGCGGACATTGCTGCTAGCTTTATTTATACAAAACCAAAAGTTCCAGTTTCTCCGCTTAAAACAATAACCGAGCAGAATAACCAAGCAAACTTTGCGATTACGAGCTTAATAGATAAATTACCCCCCTCGCTCAACAGCGAACAGATTGCCTACGATGGTTTACTCGTATTTGTACCTGCTTACAAAGCTCAAAATCTTCCCGCCGCTTTACAAGGAAAAATTAGTCTTGACGATTTGCGAAAAATTTTTACAGGTCAGGTAAAGAATTGGCAAGACCTTAATCCCAATCTTCCCAATCTCACCATCAAACCCTATCGACCCCTAGAACCAGAAGCTTTACAATTATTTGAAAAAATAGTTTTAAATAACGATCCAGAAGCGATCGCTAAGTTTAGACAGATAAAACAACGCTCGACCTTTCAGACTCTAAGAGCAATTGATTTCGCCGAGCAGCAAGGGCAACAATTAGAAGCTGGTACGATTAGTTTTGGTACGCTCGTACAAACGTGGGATCAGTGTAAGGTGTTTCCTTTGGCTTTAGTGCAGGGAAACGCGCCACCCGTACAAGCTCTACTACGAGAGACAACTGACAACAAGCTCGTACCGATTACTCCAGCTGATAACTTATGTCAGGAGAAAAAACCCTTCCCCAATGTCGCAGCATATCGCCAAAGCACTTATCCCTTGGGTTTTCCCTTGGCGATCGTTTATCCTAACGATAACAGCCTTCCTGGTTTTAAATCTGCTCCGATGTTTGCCGATCTGCTCAAAACTCGTGACGGGCAGTTTCTCTTACAGCAAACCGGAATCGTGCCACTCCAACCTATCCCTAGAGACTATCAGCCTTCTATGTCCTTTCCCTAGCTACCCGATCTATGGCGAATCGTTGCCCCGAACCTAGCTGCGTCTTTTTCAATCGGATCTTGCCCAACAATGCCAAGGTCTGTCCTATGTGTGGTACTCCTCTAGGGACAGTGGGTGAATCTCCGGCTGCTTCAATGCCTGCGACTCAAGCATCCACTGCTCGACCTCAGCCACCGCCACCCGCCAAACCGAATTCCTTGCGTCCCCAACTGAAGTTAAGTCATCCGAGCGGTAAAGATTTTTATTTATCTGGAGAAACAGGGATCGTCGGTCGTCGCGATCGCGCCAGCGATAAGGCTCCAGAGATCGATCTAAGCGGAATTCCTGATGAAGGGGTAATTTCTCGTTCTCATGCCCGCCTCTTTTGGGATAAATCGCAACACGCCTACACGATTGTCGATAGTAGTCGTAATGGTAGCTATCTTAATGGCAATCTACTCACCCCTGGCTCATCCTACCGCCTCAATCATGGAGACGAATTGCAACTAGGTCAAAATCAGCTAGTGCGTCTCAAAGTCTTATTGGTGCAACCGGAATGACGCTTTTGTTAAGCGGTCTGCTCAAAACGCTGGAGTGATACAACAATGAGTTCTCCCTCGCAGAATAATCCTTGGATCGATCGCTTAGTTGGTGAGGGCGATCGCTACCGCATATCAAAATGTCTCAGTATGGGTGGGATGGGAGAAGTTTACTTGGCAATAGATACCAAGTTGAACAAACCAGTGGCGTTGAAGTTGCTGAAGGAATCGTTGGCAAAATCGACAGAAATGTATCAGCGTTTTCAGCGCGAGGTGGAACTGTGTACGGCTCTCAATAGCGAACATATCGTCAAGATTTTAGATTTTGGCACTACTCCAGAAGACTTTCCTTTCTACGTGATGGAATATCTAGAAGGAGAAAGTTTAGGACGATTGCTTCAGCGACAAAAGCGATTGAATGTCAAGCGCACGGCAGAGATTATGAGACAGGTTTGTGTGGGTTTGCAACTGGCTCACGCTGGAGTTGTGCTGAAGGGCGAGCGGGTCAAGATCGTACATCGGGATCTCAAGCCAGACAATATCTTTTTAGTCCCAACAGCACTAGGAGGATTGGTCAAGATTCTTGACTTTGGTATTGCTAAAAAAATTCGCGAGACCTTGAGCCAGAGCAAGTATACGGTTTTTACAGATATATTTCTCGGAACTTTTCGTTACGCCGCTCCAGAGCAAATAGTCATCTCGCAAGAAATTGACGGACGGGCTGACATCTATAGTTGGGGAATCATTTTTTACAGGATGCTCAGCGGCACCGATCCTTTTGGGCTTGGCTCTGAAACCCAGCAAATTAGTGAAGCTACTTGGGCAAAAGCACATACTTCTCGATCGCCACAGCCATTGCGATCGCAGCCAGGAGGCGAGCAGATCTCCCCACAACTAGATGCTTTAGTGCTGAAGTGTTTGCAGAAATCTCCTGAAGATCGTTTTGCGACGATAGCAGACTTGAAGCAAGCTTTGTCAGGGGCGATCGCTCCTAGTCCCTCCGTCACCTCAACTAGTTCTAGCAATACGATCGCTCAATCGCCATCACCAGCAATCACAGATAGCCCAACTGTGCCTCGGCAAGCGATCCCCTTAGCAAAACCAGAGGTGGATGATTCTAACACCATTGCTCAGATTGCTGCCGAATCTGCATCAACACCACAAATATCGGACTCTAGCGATCGGGATTCGGATCGAACAATATATCAAGGCGATGCTTCACCTGCACCCAGTTCCCCAGATCGCACGATATATCAAGGCGATGCTTCACCGGAACAAAACCAATTGTATGAGATAATCTACCAAGGCGATGCTTCACCAGAACAAAACCAACCAAATCAAAATCAAACGCTCTACCAAGGTGTAGCTTCACCAGGACAAAATCAACCCGATCGCACGATATATCAAGGCGTTAACTTATCGAGACAAAATCAACCCGATCGCACGATATATCAAGGCGTTAACTCATCAAAACAAAATGATGTAAATCGGACGATTTACCAAAGACAACCCCTCTTGCTACGCTTTTGGAGAATTTCTCAGCAAATACGCAGAGCCGCTTTACGCGCTACATTCAGCCTATATCGCATTATTAGACGCTTAATTCGCAAGATAGAAGCCTGGATTCGCAACTCGCGATCGCGTTCCTAAAAGAAAATACGGCAGCAGTCAAATCAGAAAAGTATTAGTTCGACTTTTGGCTACTTTCGAGTATAGTGCCTAAATCGTAGCATAGATATAGACATCTCTTTTTATAGTTGAAATGCAGGTAAATCCTTCTGGCTTTTCTCCTAGAAGCATAACTTCTCCAGCAACTTACGTGCCAGTGACTACTAGATTTGATAGTGACATTTTGATAGTAGCAGAAACATATCTTAGAAATCCAATACTTGTAAATAAGCTAACAGAGCGAGTTTACGACCTGTTAGCAACAGATCTACAATCTCAGCAAGAAAGACTGAATAATTATCGTAGAACAAGGATATAGGATGCCTAAGACAACTTCCAGCAGCCATGTTAACAATTACATCACCTCTAATCATTTTTATATAGAAATAGGCAGTAGTATTGTTGCTTGTTTTTCTGAGTGTTCGGAACTTGGCGTTCAAATTCAAAAAGATGTTTACTTTGAGGGAGGAGTCAACGATCAGCAACGAATTACTCTCGGTCATGCAGAATTTACAGACGTTACTCTCAAACGCGGAATTACGGACGATCCAACTTTTACTCAATGGCTAGGTGAAGTATTTGAGCAAAAAAATAAACGGCGTAACGTTAATATTCTCGTATTTAACCAAGCAGGTGAGTTAATGAAAAGTTGGACTCTCATCGGTAGCATTCCCGTAGGTTGGAAAACTTCTACATTACAAGCAGATGGAAATTCTGTAGCGATCGAAGAATTAACCCTAGCGATCGAAGGCTTGAAAGTTGGTAAAAGTTCAGCAGGAGGTGAGTCTGCTTCACGCGATGCCTCTGGCTTTTTTGCATCTAGCAGTTGGAAATAATCAAAATGAATTAAAATGTCACTTCAACAACAGAATTCATCATCTACCCATCTAAAAAAAGATATAAACGGACATGACTCTGTTCCTTCATTTGGAATTGAACCTCCCTTCTTGGGAGCAAACAATCTTTTAGTATCTCTTCAGCCCCTAGTAAAACTACCCAGCCTTTTATTAGCTTCATATCGACAGCTAAGTTACAATTTATTCAAATTTCAACCTTTAACAGATTTCTCACAAATATCGTCTAGTTTAATGCAGGAGTCGCCAGAATGGAATAGCGATTTCAATGCTTCAAAACTATTTTCATCTGATACTTTGCAAGAAAAAGAAAACGATGAAGTTGTCCATGAAAACAGCGTTACATATCAAAGTTTTTTATCTCCTAAATTTCGTGTAGTTGACGAGATAGCAAGCGATCGCGCTGTAGCAAACACAGAAATTCAAACATCACCTCAAAAACAAAGCAAGAAAAAAACTAAAAAAGCTACTCAGTCTAAATCTAGAACAAAAGTCTCACCTAAAAAAATAAACGAGCGACCAACAGTAGCGCCTATTATTGAGCAAGTTCCTAATATCGACTCAAGCCCTCAACTGCAACAAAAACTGCAAGAAAATATCGCTCTTTCCTCGGTACAGCATGAGGCATTGCCAAGGGCAACAGTAGAGATAAATGGGCAACAAAACAAAAAAAAGAGCGACTTGGATGCAGAGTTCTCCCTTCAATCGAATGATACCAATAAAGAAGACGAGGGGGAGAAAGATAATTTAGAATCCAAACTTACAGATGCGATACCTGCCAACCTAGACAGAATTTTAGAGCCTGACACAACAACTTCTACCCAACTAGCGCCGACAGGTGAAATTAGCGATCGCCAGCTAACATCACCTGATGATACTCCTAGCAACGTCAAACAGAACGTAGAGGCACCGCAGTTTGTTGGCAATCGCATCCCATCTTCTCCAGCAAACGATTCATTTTCTTCCTTAGAGAATATTCCACAATCCGCCTCACTTGCATCAGCTCCCCGTGCAGAGAATATCTCAGCTCAAGCCGCTCAACCCGTACCCCCAGCAGTACCTACGCTGCTGAATAGTGACTTAGAAATTACGCCAGTTCAAACCAAGACAACGATCCCATCAGCGCCACTTCCAGAACTACAACACTCAGAGCCAACCGTACCTGACTCTACTCCTGTGGCTCAAAAAGCAATATATCCTGGTATTGCTCAGCAGAGTGTAGAGGCACCGCTTATCGTTAGCGATCGCAACTTCACGACTCCAGAAGACATCCCAGCTAGACAGATCGTTCAACCTAATAGCTTACACCCATCTGGAGAAACAGACAGTCTGGCATCACCAACACCTATTCATTCCGAGCAGATATCTACTGTAATTCCAAATTCACTACCAATAGAGCCTACGACGATTGCACCTCTGGAAGCAGAAGTTTCCATACCTCAAGTCGAGGAGTCGAGCGATCTCTACTCTGGAGAGAATACGCCACACTTCCAGCTAGTAGAGAGAGAAAATGCACAAGAGCTGCAACAACCGGACGAGCAAAAGATCTCCTCCGCATTAGATAATACTGGGACAGCCAATTTAACTACAGAACAGCTTCCCCAAAATTTCCCCAAAATTCCCCTCCAACCTTCTTTAAACAAAGAAAGAACAGAGGTGAGTACGCCGTTAAAAACACAGAATTTAGAAGAATTGCCAGCGTTACAAGTGGGGCAAGATCGTATTAGCGATCGAGAGCTAACACTCGATCCTGCTCGTTCTACTCAAGAAGTTTCAGATCCTGACACTGAGACGGGCGTAGAGGCACCACTTGTCGTTAGAGATCGCCACTTCCTTACTCCAGAAAATCTTTCCAACGAAATTTCTTCCGATCGAGTGCAGAAAGAGCCAGAGCAGAAAGAACTAGAGCAAAAAGAACTAGAGCAGCAAGAACCAGAGTGGAAGACTGAATTTGAGACTAGTGAAATTTCATCCGATTCGGTGCAGCAACAGTCAGAGCAGCAAGAACCAGAGTGGAAGACTGAATTTGAAACTGCTGAATTATTTCTGTCGGAAGTACCAGAAAGTGAGAGTCATGAAGCAAGCGATCGCAACAGCATTAGATCTAAAGATTTATTCTCCTATTCAGTTGATGCATTGGAGGAACCTACACAACAGAGCGATTTGGTTAATCCAACTAGTCAAACATCAAGTTCAAAAAACAAAACCAGAGAAGACACGAAAAAAACGACTCAATTCCAATCGACAACCAGCAACACAACTGCTCATAAAACCGTATCAAATCTGACACAGCAAGTTCCGATTATTGATTCAACTACTCAAGCACGCAGTCAACTGCCAGCTAACGGAGATTTTTCACCTGCACAGCCAGAGGAATTACTCGAAGCAACAACAGAAGTAGAAGAAAGCAGGCAGCAAGACAATCTTCAGAGCGATTTAGATTTAGCATCTGCGGTTGAGCCAAGTGACATCAACAAAGGAGACGAACCAAAAAAAGATGCTCTAGAATCTCAGATAGCAGATATTATACCCGCTAGTCCAGACAGAATTTTAGAGTTCGAGCCAACAACTCCTGTCCAACTAGCGCCGACAGGCGAAATTAGCGGTCGGGAACTAACAGTAAGCGATCGCACTCCTACTTCTGCAAATATCGCGATTCCTGACAATGATGAGCCGAGCGTAGAGGTAGAAAACACCTCTCCTGGTATGGTTGAGCGGAGCATCAATCCTGTTGAAACTCAGCAATCTCCTAAAGATATTTCCTCAGCAGGCGATCGCAATTTATCAATATCTCACCCAGCAGCGCCAGCTACAAGCTTTGAAGATACCACCTCTGCTCGATCGGACATTTCAGCAGAAAGCGAGAGCGTATTTCTCTTTGAGCAAGTTCCACCTCAAGGCTTGGCAATAGGAGGAGAAGTGCCAGCTGCTACTAATCTCAGTCGTAAGCCTATAGCACCGTCAGATACCGTACCTGCTATGCTGACTCCTGGGGAATTTGTAGTTAATGCTACAGATGCCCAGAAACATCTTGATTTACTACAGCACATTAATCAGGGAAACTCGGTAGAAAACTTACCTAAGAGTACGACTAAAGTTGAATCTTCGGATGCTCCTGTCAATCCCTCTTTGACACCAAAGCATTTAGTGCAGCGCCAAACTCATACCTCCTTACCTGGCGTTGTCAAAACTTTAGTTTCCCCAACTCTACAGTTAGCTACTGAAGCACAACCTGCCTCTGCCCTCAATCCGCTACAATCCGATCGCTGGGAAACTCCACAAAATTCACCTCATCTACCCAAAACTCACTACACCGCAACCGAGTTAATTTTTCGCAAACCCAATAATTATAACTCTTCTGCTCCTACTACTGCAATTCCCGATCGGTGGTCTAGCGTTGAAGATTTACTATTGAGCAATGTTGCAACTGACAACAGCTATGCATCAACTTCCAAGAAAATACATCATCAAGATTCAGCTACAGTATCTACTCCAGAAACTTCTCGTCAGATGACAGTCAAATCGTTTGTGCAACCCAAAGGGTTTGATAAAGGGGGAGAGGTGAGTGCCGATTCATTTACCCCAGCAGCAGCCGTCACCCACACAATAGAAATGCCTGCTGTATCTGCGACAAAAGCCAACCCTAACGTTCTGGAAATGCTAGCACGGGAAATTTATCAACGCCTGCGTCAACGCCTGGAACTCGAACGAGAAAGACACGGCTTTTACTCTGGACGTTTACCTTGGTAGTTCTCGATTTAACTTTTGGAGAAAAACAACAATGCCACTTGAGAAAGCGAAACTTATAGTTCACAGTTCTCCCTTCAATCCTCAGGCAAAAGATATTGAGTTCATGTTTAATCCCACAGAAATTAGCTTTACACGAACGGCAAACTGGGAAGACGAACCTGGTAATAGGGGTTCATCCCTTTTGCCCAAAGTCAATTTTTCTGGGGTTGCACCTTATCAACTGACGCTGAGCAATCTTTTGTTTGATACATATGAAACGAAGACATCAGTAATGCAAAAGTACATTGACAATATCAAACAAGGTGTGAGTGCGAAGGCAACAGCTCCCTCGCGCCCACCTGTTTACATTTTTGTTTGGAAAAATAAATATTTTCATTGTGTCATAGAAAGCTTAACCTACAAGCTCACGATGTTTCTGGCAGACGGTACGCCTGTACGAGCGTTAGTAGACATGACTTTGCGAGAAGTCGATCCAGAAAATCTTCCTGGTGGCAAAGCAACTCCATCTAACAGTCCAAAAATCCCAAATCCACAACACCCCGCAGGTGGCACAGCAACTTCATCTAGCACTCAAAGTACAGCTCCAAAGCAATCTGCTGGTAGAGTAACTATGTCTGCTAATAGCCAAAACCTTTACCTATCTGAACTCATCCTGAAACTAGGAGGCGCGATCGCTCCACCTGAGTTGATGAAGGACGTGCTGGAAATTTGTGTAGAGGAGAGTTTGCATTTGCCAGCCATGTTTACGCTGGTTATTCATAATACTTACCTATCAGCTAGCGATCGCAGCGAGGCTTGGCGACACGATCGCTATTTTAAAATAGGCGATCGCATATCAATTGGTTTTGCTGCTAGTACCACCGAAGACCGAGCATTTAAAGAAGCATTAAAAGAGCCGAGCTTAATTGAAGGTGAAATTACTGCTATGGAAGTGAATTTCACAGATGAATCAAAGGCTCATATTGTTGTCCGAGGCTATGATGTCTCCCATCGCTTGCATCGCGGGCGCTACAATCGGTCTTTTACAAATACTACCGACAGCGACATTGTGAGGAAACTTGCTAAGGAGTCCGGTATCCAAATTGGTCAAGTCGATCGTAGTGGCACGCCGCATGAGTATGTGTTTCAAGAAAACCAAACTAACATGGAATTTCTGCGGGAAAGAGCAGCGCGGATTGGATTTGAACTATTCGTGCAAGATAATAAGCTCTATTTTCGCCAGCCCAAGAACAATGAATCTTTGCAACTAAAGTGGTTAGATGAGATTAATAGCTTTAGCGTTCGCGCTACTAGTGCCCAGCAAGTCAGTAGTGTAGAAGTACGAAGTTGGGACTACTCTAAAAAACAATTAATTAATGAAACTGCTAAAGCCGAGCAAGTAGTTACAACGACGGGTAATAAGAAGGGAAGTAGCACCAGCACGGCATTTAAAGGTGGTAAGCCTCCCAAAATGGTTGTGGTAGACCAACCAGTTGCTAACGCTCGTGAAGCTAAAAAGATAGCTCAAGCTCTTTGCAATGAATTAGGCGGAGAGTTTATCTGTGCTGATGCTAGAGCCGATGGCAACCCCAAAATTCGCCCAGGCAAAGTCGTACAGTTAAAAGGAATGGGCGATCGCTATAGCGGTAAATATTACGTTACAGAAACCCGTCACTTATACAGCCAAAACCTTTACAGTACAGAATTCAGCGTGAGGGGACTGCACGAGGGAACTCTGCTTTCTACCTTAGCGCCCCAGACGCATCTGCAACCAGGTCAAACTCTCATGGTAGGAATTGTCACTGATAATAAAGATCCAAAAGAGTGGGGACGGGTAAAGGTCAAGCTACCAACGCTTAACGAAAAAGATGAGAGCAACTGGGCAAGAGTTGTTGGTTTAGGAGCAGCTAAAAATCGTGGATTCTATTGCTTGCCAGAAATCAATGATGAAGTGCTGGTTGGTTTTGAACATGGAGACATCCATCGCCCATACATAATTGGTGGCGTTTGGAATGGCGTAGATAAAACTGTTGAAAAAGTAAATGAAACAGTTGACCGAAGAGGTAGAGTTAGGTTACGTACAATCAAAACTCGCACAGGGCACACTATTCAATTTGTCGAAGAGGATAGCCTTAGAACCAAAGCAGGCATTTATATAACAACATCTGGCGGACACAATGTGCATCTTAATGACAGCAGAATGAAAAAGTCTGTCATGATTCAAACATCTGGGGGGCATCAGATAACAATGGAAGACCGCAGCGTGCCTCCAACTGTTTCAATCAGCTCTAAAGGAAATCTCTCATTGAGCGCTCGCGGAGAACTGTCATTAGAAGCTGGGACAAAAATGTCATTAAGCGCTCCAACTATGTTACTGAATGCTCAAGCACAAATGTTTTTAAGTGCTAATACAACTATGTTATTAAGATCTCCAGTCGTCATTGGACTTGCTGCGCCTAGAATTTTGCTAGGCGGTGCTCCTGTACCACCCCCAGCGTCAATCACTCAGCTAGCACCACTCATTGCTGCCAGCCAAGTGGCAAATATCAAATTGCCCTAGATACTTGCCAGAGCATAGAATTTTTGAAGTATCGTTAACTGTTAACCGCGACAGCGATAAGTTCATATCTCAATGTAAGCCATTATTAAAATAAGCAATTCATTCGACTTTCAGCTAATAGAAATATCCGCCCTAGCTGGATATTCTAAATAACATATCTGGATAATAAGGATTACCTGTATGCCAGACTTGTGGGACGAGCAGCAGCAAGAATACTTAGGCACGGGCTTGACTTTTCCTTTACAGTTAAACGTGCAGGGAGAAATTAAACTCAGTGCCCAAGCTCAGAAGGTCAAGGAAGCAATTTGGATTATTTTACGTACTGGATTAGGAGAGCGCGTTTACCGTCCTAATTTTGGATGCCGCTTAGGAGAATTAAGTTTTGCTCCCTTGAACACTGATACAATGCTGCGGATTCGCCTATATATCCTAGAAGCACTTCAGATTTGGGAACCTCGGATTATTGTTGATGACGTGCGGACAGAACCCGACCCGATACGCGGAAGAGTAGATATTACCATCGACTATCGGCTGAAAAATTATCCTGACACCTACAGCCTTGTTTATCCCTTCTATCTGGTTTCAACATCGGAGTGATTGTGGAATTTGATTTTTTACCAAAACTACCTAACTCTAATTTGGACGATCGCACTTTTGACGAATTAGTCGATGAGTGTATCTTGCGGATTCCCCGCTATTGTCCAGAGTGGACAGATCGCAACCTCAGCGATCCTGGCGTAACGCTGATTGAATTGTTTGCCTGGTTGACCGACCAGATGTTAATCCGCTTCAATCAAGTACCCCGAAAAAACTATATTGCGTTTCTAGAGTTATTAGGAATTCGCCTCAATCCTCCTACTCCTGCCCAAACAAACTTAACGTTTTATTTGACTACAGATCTGCCATCAGCTTATACAATTCCTGTAGGGGTGGAAGTTGCAACGGAGCGCACCGAAACTGAAGAAGCAATTATCTTTAGTACGGATGAGGACTTAACAATTGGAAAACCAATCCTGCGGCATTTCTTAACTGCCTCAACCGCAGAAGATATTCCCAAAACATTTAGCGATCGCACTAGTCGCTGGGAGCGTTTTGGTGAAAGTGCCTGGTCGGGAAGCGAGCAATTGTTGTTTGCCGAACAACCACAACCAGGAAATTGCTTTTATCTGGCGATCGGCTGCGCTGATATTGGCGCGGAGGCAGGAGAGTCGCCCGCTGCTTCAGAAGACTGCCTCAACGGTAATGTCCTAGCTATTACTTTTTATGGAGCCAGAGGTACGCCAACTGGCATCGATCCTCACGCTCCCCCGCGCCGCTGGGAAGCCTGGAACGGTAAACGCTGGCAACCAGTATTATTGAGGGAGTCCTACGATACTACACGAGGCTTTAGTTTTAATGAAATTGCCCAACGGGGGAGCGATCTGGAGCAAGGGGCTGATGTCGTACTCCACTTGCCCCAATCTTTGCCCATTACTAGCTTTACAACTTATCGAGGATATTGGCTGCGCTGCGTTTTAACGGCTCCTCAAGCTCATCAACCTGTTTATACCAATTCGCCAAGAATCGCGGGGTTAGCCGTGCGAACCATCGGTGGCACTGTTCGAGCCAGTCAAAGTCTATTAATTCGCGAAGAAGAGCTAGGAGTTAGTGATGGCAGACCAGGACAAAGTTTTGAGGTACAATCTCCACCAATTCTCGATCGCCGAGCAGGCGAACATATAGAAGTCGCGCCACCTAGCGGGTTGCCTCAAATCTGGCAGGAGGTTACAGACTTTGCTGATTCTAGTTCCGCAGACCTACACTACACCATTGATTCTCTGACGGGAACGATTCAATTCGGACCGCTAATTCGAGAGCCAGAGGCGTTGAAACTGCAAGCGCCGTCGGGCGATCGCATTCAAGCATCACTAGCTGAAGAGACGTTTTCAGGTGGTGAATTACAGCAAAGGCTATTAGAGCATCAATATGGGGCAGTGCCTCCTCGCGGCTCTGTAATTACAATGGTTGCCTATCGTACAGGCGGCGGGAAAAAAGGCAACGTGCAAGTTGGGACGCTGCGATTTCTTAAGTCAGCAATTCCCTATGTTGCCAGTGTCACAAATCACTATCTAGCTCGTAACGGCGCAGATGCACAGTCACTCGATCGAGCCGTGTTAGAAGCGCCTCGGATACTTCGGACTCGCGATCGCGCTGTCACCGCAGAAGATTTTGAAGTCTTAACTCAACGCGCTGGAGCCGGAGCGATCGCCCGCGTCAAGTGTTTAAGTGCAAGTGAGAGTCAAACTGCTGGTCGTGTCAGTTTGTTAGTCGTACCTCAAGCTAATACAGACGCGATCGCTCAAGGACTGGGAATTCCACCGGAACGATTTGCCCTCACAGCCGCACTGCAACAACAGGTCATGAACTATCTAGATGAACGCCGCTTATTAGGAGTACAGGTACAGTTGCAAGTACCGGAGTACGTTGGAGTTGCCGTTCAAGCCGAAGTAGCAATAGAACCAACCTACAACAATCCTACTGCGCGGCGGGAGATCTTGAATCAACTGAGAGTATCGCTCTATCGCTATCTCAACCCTTTGAGCGGAGGTTTAGAAGGGACGGGCTGGAACTTCGGCCGCCCTGTTTATACTTCTGATATTGTGGCTTTACTGCAAAAAACACCTGGAGTAGCTTACTTAGGGACTGTTTTGTTATTTGCCCTGCGACGGCAAGGCGAAACTTGGCAGCGACAAACCGCACCAGAACCATTCATCGATCCTGGTTCCTTGGGGCTAATTTGTTCTTGGGCTGGCGATCGCCAGCGTTCCAGTCATGACGTAAGACAGATAAATGCGTAATTATTTCGTAACTATCAACAGCAGAGATTTTTGACTTTTAACTTCTGTACGGGCGGGTTTACCAATCGCATTTGACTCCGACCAATATTTCGGGTGAACCCGCACGGACACTTTACTCAACGGGGGGAACCCCCGCACGTAAGTGTCCTCCCCTACAATTTTTAACTTTTGACTTTTTTCAATTATGATTTCAGCCCTCGATCGACACGGTATCAGTCTGCAATTAACTCCGATGCAACTGCCTGAAGCTGTGCCTCAGCCAGGTTCGGTGTTAGCGGGGTTTAACGAGCTAGCAACAGCAGCAGTACAAAAGAATCCGTGTTTGGTGCTACACCCAGGAGGACCTGCCCGCATGATACTGCAAGTGCAGAACTGGGAAGTCCATTCCCTGCAACTGCTCTTTTGGGTTGAGGGTAATTTTCCAGCTGATTGGTGTCAGCTCGTACCAGAGACACCAAAACAAGTCATTAATACAATTAATAGGAGTGGTGCATGGCAGGCGATCGATCTAGAGGAGATAGAAATTCCAGCTAAAGGAAAATGGTCTGGAGAACTACTGTTTCTCATTCCCAGCAATTTTTTTGAAGATTGGCAAGCGATTAAATCTGGTAACAAAAAACGCTTGAACCTTAACTTGCGCGGTTCTCTCTCGGTTTATCAGCGCCGCAGCCACAACCAGCAGCCCGTGCTGGAATATATGCAGCAGGTGAACTTCGATTTGTACGTGCGCCCTCACAGTAACTATGTCAATTTCCTGCCGCTGCTATACCGAGAAGTAGACTTTATTAACCGCTTGATTAGTATCTTCGAGCAGGCTTTTGAACCTGTGGTCAATAGCTACAGAAGTATGTGGGCAAATCTAGATCCCTTGACTTCCCCCCAAGCGCTGTTGCCCTTTTTATCCTACTGGGTAGCTTGGCATGTAGAACCCCATTGGAACCTCAACCAACAGCGGCGATTAATTCGTCACGCTATGGAGCTGTATCGCTGGCGTGGTACTCGTAGGGGATTGCGCCTTTATTTACATTTATACACGGGCTTACCTTTAGATGACGACGTTCCACAAGAAGCTAATAAGCATATCAGCATCACTGAACCTTTCGGTGCGGGAATGGTGCTAGGAAATTCCCGTATCGGTGAGGATGCTGTGTTAGGTGGCGGAAATCCCTATCACTTTGTAGTACGACTGCGATCCGATCGCGCAATTGACGAGCAGTTAGTACGGCAAATTCTTGACTCCGAAAAGCCAGCTTTTTGCACCTACGAATTAATTATTGAAAATCTTTATGACACGTCCCTTTCCCGCTCCACCAATTAACCCTTTTGAACGCCTACAAGTTGCTGACGGGCTGCTGATTAATGCCGAACGCTGGCGACACGCCCACAGTTATCACCGTCAGCGCCAGAACGTACACTATCAATCGCTGAATCAACCAGGTATAGTTTGTGGTTTAGGCGTGCGGGCGATCGCTGCTCCGAAAGAAGTAGCAGCCGAGTATCGCGATCGAAGTTGGGTGCAAATTCAACCAGGTATCGCGATCGATCTTGCTGGAAATCCAATTGTGCTGCCAAAACCATTCAACTTTCGGATTACTACCGAATTGCAGGATTCTGAGCCAGTTATGGTGTATGTAGTAGCAAGATATCGCGATCCAGATGAACTAGAAGCTCAAAAACAGCGTGAAATTGTGCAGGAAATGTTCCGCATTGATGAAAAAAGCACTCCTCCTGATATTTGGGACGTTGAGCTGTGCCGTATTCGCCTACAAATTGACAAAAAAGCAATTACCCAACCTGCTGACGTTTTCTTCCCGGGGTATGGTGATATCGATCTGCGCTATCGCACTCAAGTTCAGGCTCGTCCCCAAGCTTTGCTGCGCGTTGCTCAAGTTAATTTCGACGATTCTGAGTCTAGTCAAAATTTTTTCAATCTCTCCTATTTATTGCAAGCGCTTGAAGCACTCTATCCGTCACTCCGAGGAGGAGAAATTATCGATCGCGTCGATTGGACAACCGATCTCCAAATCTACGATCTTTTGTATCTCACAGGTAAACAAAAATTATCGCTTAACGCTTCCGAATTCAAAGCACTAAAAAGTTATCTTCAATCTGGTGGTATCTTATTCTTAGATGTGCCGTCAGAGGCAACCGAGCTAATTGAATCGGTACAATCCTTAGCCGCTCAAGAACTGAAAACTCCGCTCAAACCGCTAGAGCAATTGCGGCGCGATCATCCTTTACGCACTCGACCATTTTTATTCGCTGCATTACCACTAGTAGATCGACAGACAATCCAACTTTTGTGTGGTGGGGGCTTGATCTTAGCGATCGGTAACTTAGGTAGTGCTTGGGGACTAGATGAAGAACTGAGCTTATCGCGAGTCACAATTCGTACTGCTCAAGAGCTAGGAGTCAACATTTTACACTACGCCTGGAAACGTCGGCAACTCATGAATCTGCAAAAAGAAGATTATTCAGGACAGTGGTAGTAAATCGTTCATATTATAGCATTAGCAACAGTTTCAAGGCGATCGCGCAATTATCTAAAAACCTATCTTTCTTGGGAAAAGAATTAGACAGAAGTCGAATTTCTTTTTCTGCAAGTTGATGTTTAATAAAGGCATATCTTGCCCTAGCCTCACAATTGCTTAGTTTAAATAAAATCACCACAGTTCAAATTATTGAACGCTAGTACAAGGAGACTATATGAAACTCAAAATCATCAATTCTCAAACTAATGAAGAACTTCAAGAGTTCGACTTAGCATCAGCAATTCGCAGCGATGGAAAATGCATTGTTGGTCGTTCTGCTACTTCTGGCTTGGTTCTCGAAAGCACTGATATTAGTCGCAAACATGGTAAATTTTCTTACAAGAGCGGCAAATATTATTTTACTGACACGGGCAGTTCCAATGGCTCTTTAATCAATAATCAAGTTGCTACAAAAAATAAAGCTTATTTACTCCAGGCTGGAGATGTCATTCATCTAGGAGAGTTTCTGCTAATTCCACAACCGATTAGCGGGGTTTATGAAGATGCTACAGTTATCGCACCAATAGCATTTGCATCTCCATCTAATGGCGCGAAAGCTATTGTTTCAGAAACTCTATCTTCACCAGAAGTAATAAGTGAGATGACACCCGTAGACGAAGCTGCCGCAGAGGAGATTCCAGCAGCGACCACTGAACTGGAGAATATGGAACAGTCCGATCGCGATGATATTCTTTCAGAAGAGTCCGATCTTGCCGAATCCGATCTTGCTGAGTCCGATCTTGAAGATATCCTTGCCGATGCTTCCTTAGAACAGCCTCACGAAGATATCTCAGCAATAACTATGGACGAATCTACTATCTTACCAGAGTCGATATCGCCAGAAGATATGGTAGACAGCGATATTGCAGAAGATATGGTAGACAGCGATATCCCAGAAGAGCTGCTAGAAAACGATCTCGCAGAAGATATGGTAGACAGCGATATTGCAGAAGATATGGTAGAAAGTGATGCCGCAGAGATTCCTGCAGCTATTGCCGAACAACCAGATCCTGGTGAAGTATCCCATACCGATACTCCAGTTGTAGAAGAGATTGTTACAGAAGAGATTGTTGAGGAAAATGCGGTAGCTGTTGCAGAAGATTCAGTACCAGTGGAAGTTGCAGAAGCAAGCACTGTAGAAGAGTCTTTAGAGCCTTTTACGCCAGCAGCTAGTATACCAACGGAAGATCTAGCAGTTGAAGCCGCATTCACTGAGAATACTTACATTCAAACCGATCTGCCCGACTGCATAAGTATGGAATCCACTGATGAAATAGTTCCCCCAACCAATGAAACGACTGACGAAGAACTTAGCGATCGCGATGATATCTCAGCAGTTCCAGAAATCCTCAAGGAAAAATCTATTGTTCTTCTGGCTCACGATAGCCAAAAAGCAGAGTTGGTTGATTTTATCGAGCGCCATCAAGCAACTTTCTCCAAATGTTTGTTTATGGCTCCTGCTGCTATTGGTGAAGCTTTGATGCAATACGACATACCCGTGAGTCGCCAACTACTTAACTTAACTGCTGGCGGCTATCAAGAGATTAATTCGGCGATCGCCTCTAAAAATCTTCTAGGTGTAATTTTTCTGCGAGATTTCTTGGTTCCCCAACCGACACAAGCAAATGATGAAGCTTTATCGAGATCTTGCAATGTGAATCAAGTGATCTTAGCAACAAATCTGGCAACCGCTCAAGCTTTTGAAGGATATCTCCAGCATTTAATTGCATCCACTCCAAAAGTTAGCTTAGCTGAAGGATCGGGGCAATGAAAATTAAAGTGTTTAATTCGCAAACCCAGACTGAAACCACTGAACTAGACTTAAATGATCTATTTGAACGGGAGGATACTTGTTTAATAGGTCGCTCAGAAAATTCTGGTTTGGTTTTGGATAGCTCTGATATCAGTCGGCTGCATGGTAAGTTTTTTCACCAAAATGGAGAAATCTACTACACCGATCTTGGTAGCAGAAATGGCTCCTTAATTAATGGTATATCTGCTGTAGTCAATCAGGATTATCTACTCAAAAATGGAGATGCGATCCAAGCCGGAGAATTTGTCTTGATTATTCAAGAAACTAGCGATTTTCCCGAAGATGCAACAGTTGTTAAACCATTAGATGCTGTTGCACCTTGGCACTTTGATTCCAATGTCGAGGTGGTTGAAGCTGATGTTGTGTCACAGTCAAGTGCGTTGGTAAAAGCTATACCACCAAACATAGAAGTAGACGATCCCAAACAACAAACTCTAGCGTTGTTCGCTGCAATCAATAAACGCATTCTGAATGAGTTACAGGGAGCAGGTAACTTGACACGGGAGGCATACATCAAGGCAATCCGTAAAGCCCGTGAGTCAATTGAAAGCAAGATTTTGCTCGAACCAGAGGAGATTGAAAAACAGGCAGAAAAGCAATGGCAGTCATTTGTCAAAAGCACTTCAGAAGTTAGCAACCGTCTTGGCTCTGTTGCCGCGAAAAAAACTTCACAACTAGGCAGTCAATTAGGTTCTGCTGCTGTTAAAAGAGCTACACAGCTAAAAAATCGTCTCGGCTCTGCAACTAAAGCTGCCTTCAATTCTGCCTGGAGAGAGATTACGTCTCCTCAGAAACCCGATCCGGAGAGTGCAGCTAGACAAGCAACGTCCGATCCACTCAACAACTCGAGTTCAGAAGATCGAAAGCAACAAGAGAAATCAGAGGATTCTACACCATAATCTACAAACCATATTCTGCCAATTTAACTGACACTAATGCGATCGCGAATCAATACTTCTCAGTTAGGATGCATAGCTCTTGCAGATCCCCCAACCCCCTTAAAAAGAGAGCTTTAAGTTCTCTGCTTAAAAAAGGGGTTTTAAGTTTTCTCCTTGTTAAGGGTGCTTTAAATTCCCTCTTATTAAGGGGAGGACACTGACGTAGGCGGGTTTCCCGACTTGAGTAAAGTGTCCGTGGGCTAGGGGGGATCGAATCTTAACCGAGATCTGCTGCATCAAATCCTTTTGCTCTGCATACCAAAATAATTTTCTATAACTGATTCAAAAATTATGTTAGGAACTCGCTATATAGTTAATAAATTGAGATTTTTGCAAGATCTTAAACTTGCAAGCAAATTCAACTTAATTTTATTATTTGTTTTTCTGGTCGCTATTTTAATTAGCGGTACTAGCCTATCAAACTTACTACAACAAAGAGCGCAACAAGAAGTAACAACTAAAGCAGATGTACTTTTACAAACAATGAGTGCCGTTAGGAGCTATACTAACGAAAACATAACCCCCCTCTTAACATCTCAACTAGAAACTAGCCCAAAGTTTATTCCAGAAACAGTAGCAGCCTTTTCTGCGATCGAGGTTTTTGATAAGTTTCGCAAGAACGACAACTACCGAGACTATATCTATAGAGAAGCTGCTCTAAATCCAACTAATTTGCGCGATCGCGCCGATCGATTTGAAACCCAGCTGATCGAGCAATTTACTAAAGAACCAGCCGATACACAAAAATCGGGTTTTCGCACCTTTCCAGGCGGAGAATTTTTTTATATTGCTCGACGTTTTACAATTACAGATGCTAGCTGTCTGCGTTGCCATTCAACCCCAGATAAAGCGCCCAAAAGCCAGATAGCAATTTATGGTAGCGAACATGGTTTTGGTTGGCAATTAAATAAAACTGTTTTTGCCCAGATTATTTATGTTCCAGCAAATAGAGTGTTTGCAGCTGCTCGTCGGTTTTGGCAGATAACTATGGTCATGCTGTTTGCTATCTCTACTGTTGTGTTGATTGTGGTTAATCTATTATTGAAGCGCACTATTATCAAGCCAATCGCGCAAATTTCTAAAGTTGCTCAGGCAGTTAGTACTGGCAAGACAGATGCCGATTTTGAACAACGTTCTAATGATGAAATTGGGATCTTGGCAGCATCTTTCAATCGAATGAAATCTAGTTTGGAAATAGCTAAGACGATGCTGGAGCGCAAGAAAAAGAATAGT